>JAGXHB010000292.1 GCA_024636425.1 Roseobacter sp. | reverse complement strand
GGGCCTGAACCCGAAGCGTATCAAGCGCGCGGTCGGCGGCTGCCCCATTGATCAGCCGCGCCCGTCTTTTCACAGGGACACGCAAGACACGCATTTCGATCCACCAGATCACGATCAGCATGACGATGGGGGCTTGCGCCAGCGGCAACGCCAGTCCGTTCCAGATCAGTCCGATGATCACAAGCGGCAGCAACGCCACAGTATAGCGCAACCACTGGAATTCGACCACGATCCGCAGGAATAAGCGCATACTCACGCGGCCTTTGGGCCAGACGGTGACACGTCCGAAGAACTTGCGCGGCAACTGGCGCACGCGCAGGATCCCGGGATTGCGGACGGTTCCATGTGTGACAATCAGCATCAGATCTTATCGCTGCCCGAACCGTATGCCATCGTGCGGCCCGAAACTGTCCAACTTTGGTCCATGCAGCACCGGGTCCGCCTCCGCTTCTTCCCTGCTCTCGATATATTTCCATACCACAATCAACACCGGTGCAGTCGGGTGCAAGGGCGGTATTTGCGCAAAGCTCTTACCCGCCAATACTTCAACTGCCACAAAACCAAGCGTTGCCTTGGCCGCGCGCCCATCAAAACATCGGCATGACGGGGCGAAGGACGGTTATGCTGTTGCTGCGCTACTACAGAACCGCCATGTTGTCGGACAGGAGCACCCAAATATGTCCATTACCGCCAGCATCTATCATCTGACCCACTACAAATATGACCGCCCCGTCACGCTCGGGCCGCAGGTCATCCGGCTGCGGCCGGCACCCCATTCGCGGACGAGGGTGATCTCGCACGCGCTCAAGGTGTCGCCGGAAAACCACTTTGTGAACCACCAGCAAGACCCCTACGGCAACTGGCTGGCCCGTTTCGTGTTTCCCGAACCTGTGCGCGAGTTCAAGATCGAGGTCGATCTGGTCGCGGACATGTCCGTCTATAACCCGTTCGACTTTTTCGTCGAAGACCACGCGACCAAGTTCCCCTTTACCTATGGCGAAGAGATTGCCCCCGATCTGAGCATCTACATGAAGCCCGAGCCGGTTGGCCCGCTGCTGTCGGATTTCCTCAAGACGGTCTCGCGCGCACCGATGGTGACGGTCGATTTTCTGGTGATGCTGAACAGCCGCCTCGCGTCCGAGATCACTTATGAAATCCGGATGGAGCCGGGGGTCCAGACCTCGGAGACGACGCTGGGCCGTGCCGCTGGGTCGTGTCGCGACAGCAGTTGGCTGCTGGTGCAGATCCTGCGCAATCTGGGATTGGCCGCGCGTTTCGTGTCGGGCTATCTGATCCAGCTCAAGCCCGATCTGAAGGCGCTTGACGGGCCGTCGGGCACTGAAACCGACTTTACCGATCTGCACGCATGGGTCGAAGTGTACCTGCCGGGCGCGGGTTGGGTCGGGCTTGATCCGACATCGGGATTGCTGGCGGGCGAAAGCCATGTGCCACTGGCCGCAACGCCGCATTACCAGAACGCCGCCCCCATCGCCGGGGTCGCCTCCTACGCCGAGGTCGATTTTTCCTTCGACATGCAGGTCCGGCGCACCGCCGAGCATCCGCGCATCACGAAGCCTTTTTCCGACACGGCCTGGACCGCGCTGAACCAGCTGGGGCAGGACATCGACAAACGGCTTGAGGCGGGCGATGTGCGCCTGACCATGGGCGGCGAGCCGACCTTCGTGGCGATCGACGATTTCGAAGGCGCGGAATGGAACACGGACGCCGTGGGCCCCACCAAGCGCGGGCTGGCAGATACGCTGATCCGGCGGTTGGAGGATAAATTCTCGACCGGCGGCCTGCTGCATTACGGTCAGGGTAAATGGTATCCCGGCGAAACGCTGCCGCGGTGGACGTTCTCGCTGTTCTGGCGCAAGGACGGGCAGCCGATCTGGCAAGACCCCGATCTTCTGGCGCGTGAGAACACGACCGAAGATGTCGGACCCGAGGATGCACAGGCGCTGCTGACCGAAATCGCGCGCGCCTTGTCGGTGCCGGGTGAAAACGTCCTGCCCGCCTTTGAAGACCCCGCCGAGTGGATCCTCAAGGAAGGCAAGCTGCCCGACAACGTGACGCCCGAAAACTCCAAGCTGAAAGACCCCGAGGAACGCGCCCGCATCGCCAAAGTATTCGAGCGCGGGCTGACGACACCTGCGGGCTATGTGCTGCCCGTGCAACGCTGGCAGGCCCGAGCGTCCAGCCGCTGGCTGTCTGAAGTGTGGGAATTGCGGCGCGGTCGGGTGTTTCTGGTCGCGGGCGACAGCCCCGTGGGGTACCGCCTGCCGCTAGGCACCCTGCCCCATATCCCCGAAAGCGATTACCCCTTCGTCTATCCGCAAGACCCATCCGAGCCGCGTGCCCCGCTGCCCGAAGACCCGCTGGAGCGTGCGCAACCCATCGCCAGCCGCACCGAAGACACATCAACCAGCCAAACCCAGAACGCGCAAAGCCTTGATGCCGATCTTTCGGGCCGTGTGCGCACCGCGATCTCGGTGGAGCCGCGCGATGGCAAGCTCTGTGTGTTCCTCCCCCCTGTCGAGACGCTTGAGGATTATCTTGAGCTGATCGCCGCCACGGAAACCGCCGCCAAAACCATTGGCCGCAAGGTGCTGATCGAAGGGTATTCGCCGCCCAGCGATCCGCGCATCGACGTGATCCGCGTGGCGCCCGATCCCGGCGTGATCGAGGTGAATATTCACCCCGCAGCCTCATGGGCCGAATGTGTCCACACCACCGAAACCGTCTATGAAGAAGCGCGGCAAAGCCGCCTTGGCACCGACAAGTTCATGATCGACGGACGCCATACCGGGACCGGCGGCGGCAACCATGTCGTCGTGGGCGGGGCCAGCACCACCGACAGCCCGTTCCTGCGCAGGCCCGATCTGCTGAAAAGCCTGATCCTGTTCTGGCAGCGCCATCCCAGCCTGTCCTATCTGTTCTCGGGCACCTTTGTCGGCCCGACCAGTCAGGCCCCCCGCATCGACGAGGCGCGCCATGATGCGCTTTACGAGCTTGAAATCGCACTTGATCAAATCTGGCCACCCGCCGAAGGCACGCCTCCGCCACCGTGGCTGACGGACCGGCTGCTGCGCAACAGCCTGATCGACGTAACCGGCAACACCCACCGGACCGAGATCTGCATCGACAAGCTGTATTCCCCCGATGGTCCCACGGGGCGTCTGGGTCTGGTCGAATTCCGCGGTTTCGAGATGCCGCCAAACCCCAGGATGAGCCTTGCCCAGCAGGTCTTGATCCGCGCCATCATCGCCCGCTGTTGGGAGGCCCCGATCAGCGGCAGCCTGACCCGTTGGGGCACGACGCTGCACGACCGGTTCATGCTGCCCGCCTGCATCTGGGATGACTTCCTCGATGTACTGGGAGATCTGAAAGCCTACGGCATGACGCTGGACCCTGAGTGGTTCACCGCGCAGGCCGAGTTCCGCTTCCCGTTCTGTGGCGAGGTGACCTATGAGGGTATGACGCTCGAGCTGCGTCAGGCGCTTGAGCCTTGGCATGTCTTGGGCGAAACCGGTGCGATCGGCGGGACCGTGCGATATACCGACAGCTCGGTCGAGCGGTTGCAGGTCAAGCTGACCGGTCCCAACCCTGACCGCTACCGCGTGACGGCAAACCAGCGGTTCGTGCCGCTGCAAAAGACCGCCAAGACCGAAGAACGCGTGGGTGGGGTGCGCTACAAGGCGTGGAAACCCGCCATTTCCCTGCATCCGGTGCTTGAGGTTGACGCGCCGCTGACCTTTGACATCTACGACACATGGACGGGCAAATCGCTGGGCGGGTGCCGGTATCACGTGGCCCATCCCGGTGGGCGGAATTTCGACACCTTCCCCATAAACGGGAACGAGGCCGAGGCCCGCCGCCTGTCGCGGTTCGAGCCTATGGGCCACACCACCGGCAGCTTTGCCCCGCCGGATGAAAGACCGCATCCCGAGTTTCCGATGACGCTGGATCTGCGTCGCCGCCCAGGGCTTTGATCCATGGGCACCTCTCCGCGCGCCCAAGGTGCGGCAATGCCGCGTGACCTGCTGACGGATTACCGTGCGCAGGCGGGCAATCGCGACGAAATGCTTGCCGCTGACGGGACGGTGAAACCTGTATGGCAAGGGTTCCTTGACCATATCCAAGGGCTTGATCACGACGCCCTGGCGCATCGTTTTGCCCGCGGGGATCAGTATCTGCGGGACGCGGGCGTGCTCTACCGGCAATACGACGAAACCGTGTCGGTGGATCGGGGCTGGCCGCTCAGCCATGTTCCCGTGATCCTGAGCGAGGGAGAATGGCGCGAAATCTCGGACGGGCTGATCCAGCGGGCCGATCTGCTGGAACATGTCGTGCGCGATCTTTACGGCGCGAGGGGGCTGGTGGCGTCGGGTCAGTTGCCCGCCACGTTGCTGGCGCAAAACCCCGCATGGCTGCGCCCGCTTGTGGGGATAGAGCCCGCCAACGGGAATTTCCTGAACCTGCTGTCGTTCGAGATCGGGCGCGGGCCGAACGGCAAATGGTGGGTGATCAGCGATCTGGTCGAAGCACCGTCGACCGCCGGGTTCGTCATCGAGAACCGCGTCGCCATGACCAAGGTGTTTCCCCAGCTTTTCGGCAATTCCAACGTGTTCCGCCTTGCCGGGTTCTTTCAGGATTTCCAGCAGCATCTGTTCCATCTTCGGGATAAATCGGATGGCCAGATTGCGCTGCTGTCATCGGGCCCGGCGAACCAGAACTATGCCGAACACGCCTATATCGCACGGTATCTTGGCCTGCTGTTGGTCGAGGGCGAAGACCTGATCGTGCAGGATGGACAGGTCATGGTGCGCACGGTCGCGGGGCCAAAACCGCTCAGCCTGCTGTGGAACCGCGTGCCCAGTGCGCTGTGCGATCCGCTTGAACTGGATCAGACATCGCTGATCGGCACAGCGGGGCTGGTGGACGCGCTGCGCCAGCAGCAGCTTAACCTTGTCAACTCGGTCGGTGCCGCCGTTCTTGAAACCCGCGCGCTGATGGCGTTTCTGCCCAAAATCGCCCGCAAGCATTTCGGCGCGCCCCTCAAACTGCCCAACATCGCAACATGGTGGTGCGGGCAGAAATCCGAGCGCGATCATGTGATGGCCAACCGCGATCAGATGATGATCGGCTCGGCCTTTTCGACCGTGCCGCTGATGGCCGATACCGGCGAGCAGCATCCCGATCACTTCAGCGAAAGCGACACGAGCGCGCTGCTGGAACGGTCCGGCCGCGAGCTGGTCGGACAAGAAGCGATCACGCTGTCGACGACCCCCAGCTATGAAGACGGGCGGCTGGTGGCGCGCCCCATGTGCATCCGCCTGTTTGTCGCGCGTACCAAGGACGGCTGGCAGGTCTTGCCGGGCGGTTATGCCCGCGTCAGTGCCGGAAACGATGCCAAAGCCTTTGCCATGCAGCGCGGCGGCAAAGTGGCGGATGTCTGGGTGCGCGGCGATCAGCCTGTCGGCACACCAAGTCTGCTGGTGTCGGGATCTGCCGAAAACCGGGCACCCACGGCGCGCGCCGCATTGCCCAGCCG
>JAGXHB010000291.1 GCA_024636425.1 Roseobacter sp. | reverse complement strand
CAGCCAAGAAGAAGTGGCGGAAGATATCCGGGCCAAACCGGCTGCCCGAGGTCATTCAGGGGGTTGAGTTCAAGGACGGGATCAAGCAACTTCAAAACGCCGCCTGATGACGGCCGTCACCAACTTTTGGGCATATCTCGATCTGGTAGGAGCCCGTCCGCATTCGATGATCGGTTGCTCGGCATGAACCAAGTAACCGTCAATAGTATTGCGTTCTGGGCAGTCGAGGGAAGCAAAGCGAACACCGTCGACGGTTCCACTCGGTGATCGTCTATGTTTTTTATAAAGCAGTTTAAGTTCTTAAGTTATTAAACTTAAAAATGTGATGAAATAACTAGTCAAAAACTTAGACACATAACCATGACACGTACTGGTAAGTAGTTGTTATGAATAGATCCACATGGATTTAAAATCCGTGTACAGGAGTTCGCTTCTCCTACTCGCCTCCATTTATTTTCAAAGGCTTAAGGAATTTTAGGCGCTAGACAGCCATCCATTTTACAGGGCATTTTACAGGGCATTTTACAATTATGTTCTGCGGGCGTTCTTTTCGACCTGTGTCCAGAGCTCCAGGATTTTGTCGGTTTTGTCACTTCCGACCACTGCATAGGCCCTGACCATTTCATGAGCGTACCGCGCATCCCATCCGAAAACGGTGGCAAGTTGGAACGCATCAGCTCCGGCCTCTAGTAACCTAGTTACCGCAGTTCCTCTGCAATCATGCAGAGGAAGGCTATAGCCAAGTGCTTCTTTCGTAAGACCGGCTTCGTTTTTCCAAGCGCTAAGACGTTGAGACGCGTACCTATGAGTCCATGGTTGGCCATCGGCCTTCGTCAAGATCAGCTCCTGTCCGGTCGGGGTTTCGTCAATCAACTTCCCCATTTCTACCGTAATAGGGATATGAGCAAACTGTCCGCGTTTTTCGGTCGGGATACGCAGCCGTCGGTTGCCAGAAGGCAAGGTTTCAATATTGAGGCGCGATAGCCTTACAAGATCAGCTGGTCGCAGACCGGTTTCCGTCGCCGCGATCAACAGACGCCCCATGAAGCCGGCCCTATTTCTCAAATTTCGATGGCCTCTGCGATTGCAAGAGCATCCTCAAGCGCGACGCAGAGGTATCTGACAGTGCTGTCCATCTTCGGGTGACCCAAGAGCAGCTGGACTGCACTCAGGTTATGGACCACGAATAATTCATGATCCCACCGTCACGACACCGTACCCCGACGGACCGAATTACCCCCGGTGATGATCTTTCTGATCAGAATGGCGGCGGCCTGATGGTCCTCGAAATCAGCGTCTGTTTCCGCGACGTTTCGATGCGCTTCGGCGGCGTCCTTGAGGACACCCATTATTTCCTGTTCCGGCAAGATGTTGGCATCGTTCAGTGCGAGCATGAGGGCTTCGCAAATGGACAGTGCAGCCATTCCGGAATGTGTGCTATGATCGGACACGTTAAATCGGCCTTTCAATAAATTCCGCAAGGCGCGGGATATCCGGGCTGCGGTTCCGACAGCTTTTCAAACAATGCGCAACGGCGGACTGATCCAGATCAGCCGGTGGTGCGCATTTGCCAAGACAAGAACACGCAGTGCATAAAAAAGGAGCCTTATCATCGACACAATGCCACTGGTCCGCAAGCTGGGTGCCTTCGTCGCCCTGTCCGGGGCCGAGCTTGCCGTTCTCGAAGGTCTTCGCAAACGCCGTCGTACCTTTGTGGCAGGGCGCGATTTGGTCCAACAGGGCCAGTCCGATCAAGCCGCCTATATTCTCATGTCCGGCTGGGCCTGTTCCTACAAGGATCTTGCCAACGGACAAAGGCAGATCGTCGATTTCCAGGTGCCCGGCGATTTTCTGGGGCTGCGGAGCGTTTTGTTGCACATCTCGGATCACACCATCGAACCTGTCACCCAGATCGAGGTGACTGAGATCCTCAAGTCCGATCTGCTTGAAGCCTTCGCCAACACGCCCCGTCTGGCGCTTGCGATTTTCTGGGCCGTGTCCCGGGACGAGGCGATGGTGGTCGAACATCTAGTTGGGATCGGGCGGCGTAATGCGGCCGAGCGTCTGGCCCATTTCCTGCTAGAGCTTGGGGCGCGGCTGACGCTTATCGGGCAGGGCAGCAAGGAGGGGTTTGACTGTCCGCTGACACAATACCTGATGGCAGATGCGCTGGGGCTAAGCGCGGTTCACGTGAACCGCGTTCTTCGACACCTGCGCGAGGCAGATCTTTTGACGTTCCACGATGGCCGCGTAAAGTTCATCGACTACGACGGCCTCACCGACTTTGCGGATTTCGATCCAAGCTACCTTGACCAAGGCGGCCCGCTGTTGGTTTGAACCTTAACTTGGACACTCGCTGACGTATGATCAGCTTTGATGCTTGGTTCGAACGGCAGCTCGGGGGAATGTTCGCTCTGATTTACGCGGCCGATCAACATGCGGGCGTGTGTTCACCGAGGATCGGAGAACGGATCAAGCTATCGTACCGCCGTCGTCCATCCATACTGATGTAGACTGGTCCGCGCCGGTAAAGCCGGAGGTTTTCATGTGGGGCGCTGCCCCTGTGCGCAGATTGGCGGGTTCGGGCAGGATAGATGTACCCGCAAGGCCCTCAAGAATGGCACGCGCGTCCGACAGCTGACCAATACCCGCGATCTTGCCGCTGGCTTTGACAAAGGTTGCAGCGGCTTCGACCTTCGGGCCCATCGACCCCGCAGCGAGGTCCAGCGCCAGAAGTTCCGCAGGCGTCGTCCTTCCGATGGCAAGCTGCGCGTCAGTGCCCCAGTCGCGAAAGACGGCAACGACGTCGGTAAGCAGCAGCAGCGCATCCGCGCCAAGCTCAAGCGCCAGCAGCGCTGCCGTGCGGTCCTTGTCGATCACCGCCTCGACGCCCTCCATTTCGCCCACCGCATTGCGCCGCACCGGTATGCCGCCGCCGCCCGCGCAGATCACGCAATGCTCCGCGTCCAGCAGCAAGCGGATCGCGTCGATCCCGAGTATCCGCTGGGGCAGGGGCGACGGCACCACCCGGCGCATCTGCCCTTTCTGTTCCGCGACCATCGACCAGCCGTGATCCGTGACGGCCTGATCGGCTTCGGCTTTGGAATAGACCGGGCCGATGGGTTTGGTCGGACTGTCGAAGGCGGGGTCCTTGGCATCGACCTCCACCCGGCTCAGCAGGGTGGTGCAATGCGCATCCTTTGGCAGGGCATTCATCAACTCCTGTTCAATCAGGTAGCCGATCATGCCTTCCGTCTCTGCGCCAAGCACATCAAGGGGCCATGGCTGTTTCGGGTCATAGGCCATGCCCTGCAACGCCAGCAGCCCGACCTGCGGGCCATTGCCATGCGCCACCACGATCTGGTGATCGCGGGCAAGGTCGGCGATGGCCTTGGCCGCGATCCGCACATTCATGCGCTGCGCCTGCGCCGTCATCGGCTCCCCCCGCTGCAGCAGCGCATTGCCGCCAAGGGCCACAACGACGCGCACCTTATGGCCCCATCGTGGCGACAAGAACCGCCTTGATCGTGTGCATCCGGTTTTCTGCCTGATCGAAAACAACCGACGCGGGGGATTCGAACACCTCCTCTGTCACCTCCATGCAGTCGATGCCGAACTTCTGAAAGGTCTGCTCGCCCACTTCGGTGTCGCGGTTGTGGAAGGCGGGCAGGCAATGCAGGAACTTGGTGTGCGGGTTGCCTGTCATCTCCATCAGCTTTTGGGTGACCCGATAGGGCGATAGCAGCGCGATGCGGTCCTCCCAGACGGAGTCGGGCTCGCCCATCGACACCCAGACGTCGGTGTAGATGAAATCGGCCCCCTCGACGCCTTCCGCGTGCTTTTCTGTCAGCGTGATCCGCGCGCCCGAGATTTCCGCGATGGTGCGACAGCGGGTGACCAGATCCGCATCCGGCCAGCAGCTTTGCGGCCCGCAAAGCCTGATATCCATACCAATCAGTGCCGCACCTACCATCAGCGATGCGGCAGTGTTGTTGCCCACATCCCCCATGAAGCAGAACGATATGTCCGACAGGTGCTTGTGGGTGTATTCGTGCATCGTCAGGAAATCCGCCAGCACCTGCGTCGGGTGGAAGTCGTCAGTCAGCCCGTTGAAGACAGGCACGCCAGAGAACTCGGCCAGCACTTCGGCGTCGTTCTGACCGAAACCGCGATATTCGATCCCGTCGAAGAACCGGCCCAGCACGCGGGCAGTGTCCTTCATCGATTCCTTGTGGCCGATGTGGCTGCCCGACGGGCCAAGATAGGTGACATGTGCGCCTTGATCATAGGCCGCCACTTCGAACCCGCTGCGCGTGCGGGTGCTGTCCTTCTCGAAGATCAGTGCGATGTTCTTGCCGGTCAGAAGCGGTTTTTCGGTGCCGCTCTGCTTGGCCTCCTTGAGGGTCGCGGCAAGCTTGAGCAGATGGCGGATCTGGTCTGGGGACAGGTCGAGCAGTTTGAGAAAACTGCGGCCGTGCATGTTTGTGGGCATGGTGTGTTCCTTTAGTTGGCGTCGCGGATCAGCGGGCAGGTCATGCAATGCGACCCGCCCCGTCCACGACCAAGTTCCGATCCGGGGATCGTGATGACCTCAACCCCTGCCTTGCGCAGCAGGGTGTTGGAAAAGACGTTGCGTTCGTAGCCGACGACGACACCGGGCTCGAGGCACAGCAGGTTGTTGGCGTCGTCCCACTGCTCGCGCGCGGATTCAAAGGCGTCGCCGCCTGTGGGGACGGTACGCAAGGTCTTGAGGTCGAGCGCGTCCGCTACGACATCGAGAAACGGAATTGTTTCCGTTTCCGAAACAACTGACCCATTGTTTCCGGGGCGCAGGCTGGTGCATCGGATGGCATCCGTCACCTCGGTAAAAACGGTGGCAAGGTCCCGGTCGCAAAGCGTGAAAACAGTATCAAGGTGCATCGACCCCCGGCTGCGTGGAAACTGACAGGCGATGACGCGGGTTGCCCCGCCGCCCGCGAACAGCCCCCGTGCGATCTGGCCCACGGCCTGCGGCGTTGTGCGCTCTCCCATGCCGATCAGCACGCACCCGTTGCCGATGGGCATGACGTCGCCGCCTTCGACCGTGGCGGGGCCGTGATCCTGCATCGGGTCGCCCCACCATGTGTCAAACCCAGCATCCTTGAAGTCAGGATGGAAGCGGTAGATCGCGGCAAGGTTCAACGTCTCAAGCCGTCGCGCGGGCCAGTGCATCGGGTTCAGCAGCACACCGCCATAAACCCAGGCGGTCGTGTCGCGGGTGAATATGTGGTTGGGCAAGGGCGGCAGGATGAAATCCGACGGCTCCAGCATCGACGCCATGACGCCGCCCGCCGTCACAGGCAGTTCGGACTTGCTCATGCCACCGATCAGGATGGTAGAGAGCAGATCGCCGCTGATTTCCATCAGATGCGCCAGCAGATCCTCGGCCAAACCGATGCCGACCGTGTTGTCGTTGACCCGCGCGTCCAGCAGCCAGCGGCGAGCTTTTGGGTCGGCCATTGTCTCGGCCAGCAGCTGGCGCAGGAACACCACCTCGACCCCGCGGTTGCGCATGGCATCGACGAAGGTCATATGCTCGATCCGGGCTTGCTTCACCCAGATCACGTCATCGAAGAGCAACTCCGCGCAGTTGGAGGGCGTCAGCCGCGCCATCGCGGCACCGGGTTTATGGACAAGAACGCGGCGCAGTTTGCCGGTCTCTGAATGCACGCCGTAAGTAAGTGTCATGTGGGGGTTCCTCCCAAAAGAACGCCGACGCTCAGCGTGGCCATGATGATGATGGTAAGGCCCAGAAGGACGGGCCAGACGAAGCGCAACCAGCGCTCATAGGGGACGCGCGCGATGGCGAGGCCCCCCATAACGACCGCCGACGTAGGCGTGACCAGGTTCACGACGCCCTCTGCTGACTGGAAGGCGGTCACGACGAGGTGCCGCGCCACACCTGCGAAGTCAGCGACGGGTGCGAGGATTGGCATCGACAGCACCGCGAGCCCCGAGGTCGAGGGGACGAAGAACGACAGCGCCACTTCGATCCAGTACATCACGTTGATAAAGACAACGCTGTTGAGCCCCGCGACGGTGCCTTCGGCCCAGTGCAGGATGGTGTCGGTCATGTGGCCCGCGTCCATGATGACCACGATGCCCCGCGCCAGCCCAATGATCAGCGCCACGCCCAGCAGGTCGCGCGCGCCGCCGACGAAAGCGTCGACCAGACCCTTTTCACCCAAACGCCCGATCAACCCGATGCCGACACCCGCAAACAGGAACAGCCCGCTCATCTCGGCCATCCACCAACCGCCTAGCGACACGCCCCAGATCATTACTGCGAAGGTCGCGCCGAATAGCAGCAGCACGATCTTGTGCAGTCCGGTGAAGGCGGTCGTCTCGGTGGTTGTGGTGCCGAAATGCGCCTCGTTGGACGCCTTTCGGTCATAGACCAAGCTGCGCGAGGGGTCTGCCTTGACCCGCGCGGCATATCGCATGACGTAAGCGACCGTCGCGGCAAAGGTCAGCGCCAGCAGCACGACCCGCAGCATCAGCCCGTCGGTAAACGGCACGCCCGCCGCGTTTGAAGCGATAACAGTAGAGAAGGCGTTGACGGTGGAGCCCAGCACGCCGACGCCCGCGCCCAGCAAGATCACGGCGACGGCGGTCAGCGCGTCATATCCGGCGGCAATCATCACCGGGGTCAGCAGGACATAAAAGGCCAGCGTCTCCTCCGCCATGCCTTCGGTCGTGCCGCCAAGCGCGAAAAGCCCCATGAGGATCGGGATCATCCATTTCTCGCGGCCCTTAAGCCGGGTCATCGCGCGCTTGATGCCTGCATCAATGGCACCTGTCGCGGTCACCACGCCGATGAAACCACCGATCATCAGCACGAAAAGGGCGACGTCAATGGCATTGGCGGTATAGCTCGAGGGGTCGTAGAAGCCTGCAATGGGGGCGAGGACAATGTCGAAGATGCCCTGTGGGTTGGCGTCGGTCGGCGCGTAGGTGCCCGCGACGGGGACTTCTTTGCCCAGCACATCCGAGGCGGCACGCTCGTAAAGCCCGGCCGGAATGATCCAGGTCAGCGCGGCCACGATGACGATCAGCGCAAAAAGGATCGTGTACGCCGAGGGAAAGTGGAAGCGGCTGGGGTGTTCTGTCTGCGCGGGGGGCGATGGGGGCATGTGTGGGTCCTGATCCTGCCGGTGCAGCAAAGCTGCGAGGCGTTGGTGATTGGGTCTTTGTGCAAAAGGGACAGTTGTCGTATCGCGGGCGGGCAGCCGCCGTGCAGTTTCATCAGCTTTTAAGTCAAGACGCGCTTAACGAACGCTGGTCTGTTGGTGAGCAAGACGCAGCCAGATGTCGTTGTCCCTGAGATAGGTTGAGGTACAAAGCGCCTCGTAGATCGGCGTGTCGCCGCGCTCGGCGGACACGCGGTAGGCCAGAACGGCGATGTCGCCCTCGACCGCGAAATAGGTCTCGGTCATCTGGATCGAGCGCCAGCGCTGGGCGACATCCGCCTCGCGGAAGATTTTGGTGCCGCTGAGAATGCCTGTTGGATAAGGAAAAACGAAAACTGCGTTTTTGGCGGTCATGTGGCGGGCACTGTCGGCCCCTTCAGTCCAGAAGCGTTCTTCCATATCCCACAACGCCGGTTCGATCTTTGCGGCTGTTTGCAAATCTTGATCCATTTCAGCCGCTCCGTGCCAGCATGATGACCCAGCCTAGGATAATAATTGCCGAAACGGCCCAGAAGACCGGTGATCCAAGGGGAAGCGCCGAGAACTCTGCCTGATTGGAAGGGCTTGCCGGTTTGATCGGCGCGGCCCGGCGCGGCAGGAAGTCCAGAAGTTTCCGGGCGATCCTGCTGCGGTCGGGGTCTGCGAGGGTGACATCGTTGAACCGGATCATCAGCGCTTCGAGACGCTTGATCGCCGGGGGTTCTTTCATGGTCGCCAAAACGGCGGCCTCGTCCCACGGGTCCATGCCAAGGCGCGCCAGCATCGACAGGACGGACACACTTGAGCCCTGTCCATCGTCACCGACGGCTGCGCCGAGGAACCGCTCGAAAGCCGGATCGCGGCTAAGCTGGGGTCTGGTCTTTGCCATTTTCGGTTTCCTTTTCTATTCGGGTGGATGTGATTGCGAACACGCCATCTTGATTGGGGCAGATCACTGGTTGGTTGGATCACTTATATCCCGGGCCAGGGCTGCCGGTGCTGACGCAGATCAGGGTGCTGCCGTGAAAAAGCGCCGATTGCTAAGCGGGGCGCGTCAGGGCGCGGGTCGCGTCGGCGACGACGGCCTCTTCGTTGGTGGAAATGACAAGCACGTCGATATCCGACCAGATCGCGCTGATCCGAGTGGCATTTTGGGTGTTCGCGGACGTATCGAGCGCCACGCCCATCCAGCCCAGCCGGTCGCAGATCGCGCTGCGGATACGCGCGGAATTCTCGCCGATGCCTGCGGTGAAAACGATGGCATCAAGCCCACCCACATAGGTCGCAAGTGACGCCAGCTCACCAGCGGCACGGGCGCAGAACAGGTCTATCGCCTCTTGGGCTTCGGGTACGGTGCTGGTCTCCAACACTCCCATGTCGCTGCTGATACCCGACACGCCCAAAAGGCCAGATCGCTCGTAGAGCAACTTGGTGATGTCAGCCGCGCTCATGCCCTTTTCCTGCATCAGATAAAGCACCACGCCGGGGTCCAGCGCACCACTGCGGCGGCCCATCATCAGCCCGTCAAGTGCGGTAAACCCCATGCTGGTCGCAACGCTTTGCCGGTTCTTCAGCGCACACATGCTGGCACCGCTGCCCAAGTGGGCGACCACGACGCGGCCTTTGGCCTTGTTGCCCAGATGGTGCGGCAGACAACCTGCGATATAGTCGTAGGACAGGCCGTGGAAACCGTATCTGAGGACGCCTTCGGCGCTCATCTCGCGGGGGAGGGCGAAAAGCTGCGCCAGCCGGGGCATGGAGCGGTGAAAGGCGGTGTCAAAGCAGGCGATCTGGGGCAGGTCGGGCAGGGCCTGTGCCACGCACTCGATCGCCGCAAGGCTATGGGGTTGATGCATCGGTGCCAGCGGGACAAGGGCCGCGAGTTCCGCCAAAAGCCTAGGCGTGACACGCGCGGGGCCTTTGTGGTCAAGGCCGCCGTGAACGACGCGGTGCCCCGCCGCCGTCAGCCTGATATCGGGGCGCTGCACGAACAGCCACTCAAGCAGCGCGGGGACCAGATCGTCGCGGTCCGAGGCCTGCTTGGGAATCTGCAGGTTTCCTTGCCGCAGCGCAATGCCTTGCGCGTCGGTCGCGGAAAAGACCGGTTCGGTGCCGATTCCGGAAACCTTGCCCTTCAGGATCGCGTTGCCCGTCCCCGCCGGATAGACCGCAAACTTGAGGCTGGAAGACCCAGCGTTCAGCACGAGGATTGCATCGGTCATGGCGCGAGGGGCGCGGGGCGGTTGATGAACAACTGCGCCAGCGCGCAGGAGGCCAAGCGCGATGCGGCACTGTCCGCGCGGCTGGTCAGGATGATGGGCACGCGCGCGCCCAGCACGATCCCGGCGGCATCGGCATCGGCAAGGTAGATCAGTTGCTTGGCCATCATGTTGGCGGATTCAAGGTCCGGTGCCACCAGGATATCGGCGTACCCTGCCACCTGCGACACGATCCCCTTGGCAGTCGCTGCGGCCTTAGAGATCGCGTTGTCGAAGGCCAGTGGCCCATCGAGCATCCCGCCGGTGATTTGTCCCCGGTCCGCCATCTTGCACAGGGCGGCGGCATCGACGGTGGAAGACATGCGGGGCGTCACCGTTTCGACAGCCGAGAGGATCGCGACCTTGGGGACTTCGATGCCAAGAGCATGCGCAAGGTCGATGGCGTTTTGCACGATGTCCCGCTTTGCGTTCAGATCAGGGGCCACATTGATCGCAGCATCGGTGATCAGCAGCGGCTTGGAATAGGTCGGCACGTCGAGCACATAGATATGGCTCATCCGCCGTTCGGTTCGCAGCCCGAGCGCCGGATCAAGTACCGCCTCCATCAGCTCGTCCGTGTGCAGCGCACCTTTCATCAGCGCCGCGACTGTCCCGTCCCGCACAAGGGCCACAGCAATTGCGGCAGCCGCATGGCTATGCGTAGCGTCAATGAAGCGATACGCGTCAATGCTACGTCCCGCCGCCTGTGCCGCCGCTTGAACCTTGGCTCTGGGTCCTACCAGCACGGGCGTGATCATGCCCTTGTCTGCGGCATCCAGCGCCGCCGCCAGTGACAGCGCGTCGCAAGGATGAACCACCGCTGTCGACACTTGATCCATAGGCGCAGTTGCCGCGATCAGGCGCGCATAATGCGCACCCGGCGCATGCAGCCGAACCGTGGGAAGCTGGATACGGCGACGACGCACCTTTTCAGGGGGCGCGATGACCTTTGCGACGCCTTCAATGACCATCTTGCCGTGCTGGTTTCGGCAGGTGCAGGCCAGCAGCAACCGACCCTTGGCCTGTTTTTCGGTCACTTCCACGCGTACGGTCACGGTATCGCCAAGCGCCACGGGCGCCTCGAACTTCAGGCTTTGATCAAGGAAAATCGTGCCCGGGCCTGGCAGCTCCGTTCCCAGCACCGTTGAGATCAGGGCACCGCCCCACATGCCATGTGCGATGACATGGTGAAACATGTCGTCCTTGGCGTAATCCGCATCTACATGCGCCGGGTTCACGTCGCCCGACATCACCGCGAACAGGCTGATGTCTTGCGCGGTCAGCGTTCGGGTCAGTTCGGCGTGGTCGCCCACCAAGATTTCATCATAAGTTTTGTTCTCGATGAATTGCATCGTAGTGTTTGGGTCAGGCGCGGACATGGAGACCTCCGTCAATATGAGTGATCTCGCCCGACACGCCGCGTGCGGCATCGCTGGCGAGCATGACGGCGACATTGCCGACATCCTTGATCGTTAGATCGATATGTTCTGGCGCGCGGGCGCGTGCCGCATCAATCAGGGCATCGAAATGGGGTATGCCGGACCCCGCCCGCGTCTGCAGCGGCCCCGGTGAGAGGGCATTGACCCTTATCCGCTTTGGCCCAAGCTCTACCGCCAGCGCACGCATCGTCCCTTCAAGGGCCGCCTTGACGGGGCCCATGACGTTGTAGTTGTCGACGACCTTCTCGCCGCCGTAGTAGGTCATGGTCAGGATCGCGCCGCCTTTCGTCATCAGCGGCTCTGCCAGCCGCGCCATGCGGATCAGCGAATGCACCGAAATGTCCATGGCGCGGGCGAACCCTTTGGCCGAACAATCCACCACCCGACCGTGCAAATCCTCCGCCGGGCAAAAGGCGATGGAATGCACGAGAATATCAAGACGACCCCATTTCTTCTCCACCGCGGCAAAAACCGCTTCCATCTCGCCTTCGGCCTCGACGTCGAGCGGCAACAGCAGCTTTGCCCCCACAGCATCGGCCACGGACTGGACGAAAGGTTTTGCGCGCGCGTTCACATAGGTCAGCGCGACCTCGGCCCCTGCATCGACGAAGGCCTGCGCACAGCCCGTGGCGATAGAGTGTTCGTTGGCCACCCCGACGACCAGTGCGACCTTGCCATCCAGCGCGCTCATTGTTGCATCACATAGGTGCCGGGGGCGTCGCAGATCGCCTTGTTGACCCCGGAATGCGCACCCATCCGAGGCGGCGGAACGGGTTTGCAAGACCGCTTGTTAAGCCAGCCTGCAAAATCTTCCCACCACGATCCATCCGAAGCCGCATTGTCTGCCAGCCAGTCGTCCGAGTCTTTGTAGCTTGCCGTCGCCGCCGTCTCCGCGATCCGAAAGTGTCGGTCGTGATGACCCGGCTCGGACACGATGCCCGCGTTATGCCCGCCGCTTGTGAGCACGAAGGTCACGTCTGTGTCGGCAAACAGGTGCATCTTATAGACCGAACGCCACGGTGCGACGTGGTCGTCCTCGGTGCCCACCACAAAGATCGGCGCACGGATGTCCGCCATAGCGATGGCCTTGCCGCCCACATGATAGCGCCCTTCGGCCAGATCGTTGTTCAGGAACAATTTGCGCAGGTATTCCGAATGCATTCGGGCGGGCATTCGCGTGGCATCTGCGTTCCACGCCATCAGATCGAAGGCATCGCCGCGCTCGCCCAGCAGATAGTTGGAAATCGCAGGCCCCCAGATCAGATCGCGTGCCCGCAACAGGGCAAAGGCCCCGGCCATCTGATCCGACGACAGATACCCTTTTTCGGCCATCAGGTCCTCGATCAGCGTCACCTCGCTTTCATTGATAAACAGCCGCAAGGGGCCTGCTTCTGTGAAATCCACCTGAGCGGCCAGCAGGGTGACCGAGGCAAGGCGCGCGTCGCCGTCCCGCCCCATGGCTGCCGCGGCAATAGACAGCAGCGTACCGCCCAGACAGTAGCCGACCGCGTGCAGCTTTGGGGCTTGCGTGATCGCCAGCGCGGCGTCGAGCGCTGCCATCACACCCAGCTCGCGGTAGTCGTCCATGCTTAGATCACGGTCATTGGCGTCCGGGTTTTTCCACGACACCATGAAGACGGTGAAGCCCTGCGCCACGAGGAACCTTACAAGCGAATTCTGCGCCGAAAGGTCAAGGATGTAGTATTTCATGATCCACGCGGGCACGATCAGGATCGGTTCGGGGCGCACCTGCGCCGTGGTGGGCGTGTACTGGATCAACTCGATAAGGTCATTGCGGAACACGACCTTGCCGGGGGTGGTGGCAAGGTTGCGTCCGACCTCGAAAGGCTGCGGTCCCTCAGGGGCCTTGCCAGTACGGTGCATGATATCCTCCGCAAGGTTGCGGGCACCGCGCATCAGGTTCTGGCCGTTCTCGGCACGGGTTGCGGCAATCACATCCGGATTGGTCAGCGCGAAATTGGACGGCGCCGTACTGTCCGATATCATGCCGGCCACGAAAGCCATCAGATTCTCGTGCTCGGGCGTCATGCCGTGAACGTCCGTGACGGCATTTTGCCACCAGCGCCAGGACCGCTCGTGCGCCGCACTCAGGACGTTGAAGGGATAGATCTGCCACGCCGCGCTCGCATAGCGGCGGTCGGGGATGTCGTCAGAGTCGGCGTCTTTGGGGCGCTGACCCAGCCACGCCGCTAAGATTGCCTGCCCATCGCGCATCGCCTGTTCGCGCAACTGCATCTGCTTGCCGGGGGAAGTGCCCAGATGGACGGCCCAGTCGGTCCAGGCTTCGGCCAACACGGAAGGTGACAGCCCTGCGGTTGCCTGCGCGAGACCCGCGTGGGCCAGCCGGTCAAGCGCCTCGGACGGGGTTTCTGCCGACGCGGCAGCCGCCGGTTGCGCGCTGGTGACCTCTGGCGTGATGATTTGGGAGGTGAGCAGTTTGACTTGGTTGGGCATGCCGTCAACTTTCCTTTGGCCCGGCAAAGCACAGGGCCTTTACGCAACTTATAGACGTTGCGCCGCAGCGCGGCATTGATCTGGGTCAGTTTTGCAGCAATTCATGCGTGGTCCGATTGTCAGGGGGCAGAGGCGGCCCCGCTGCCAAGCTCGATGATCTCGGCCGTAATCGCCTCTTGCCGGACGCGCCGCAGGGTCGCCTCGAACGTTTCCAGTTCGCGCGAGATCTGACTGCCCGCTGCCGTCATCGCCTCCATCCGCGCCTCGTTCTCGGCGGCGAAAGCGTGGAGCGCGGCCTTGCAAACCTGTGCGGCAAAGTAGTCCTGACCAAGGGACGCGATCAGCGTCTCCTCGGGCAATTGCATCAGCGGTCGGTCGCCGGTCCGCGCAGGCAGGTCGCCCAGATCAATAGGGAAAAGCCGCACGCGGCGCAGACCCGGACGGCCTGCGGCCCAATTGGTGAATACCACATCCAAGCTATCGATCCGGTCCGCCGCCACGGCGCTATAAATGGCCGCCGTGATCTGATCGGCAAGCTTGGGAATGGCAGGCGTGTGCGAGGGCAGGGGGGCGGTCCAATGCGGCGTGACGCCCCGCGCGGCAGCGACCGACAGCCCCCGTGTCCCCACAAGAAAGAGGCGCGTCTGCGGGGTGTCGCCGATACCGTCCAGCACCCGTTCGCTAAAGGCCCCGGCAAAGCCCTGTTCGGCACAGAAAAGAAGCAGGCCGGTCTTGGCATCACCCTTAGCCGAGGGTTCCGCTGCATCCTGCGGCAACACTTGCGCCATCGCTGCCGCGATTGTCGCGGCAAAGCTGTCCACCGCGCCCACCTGCGACCGCGCCGCGTGCGCGCGGGCTGCGGCGATCCCTTTCATGGCGTTTACCACCGCACCCAACTGCCGGATGCCGTCAATCCGCGCGCTGATATCGGCAAGGCGCTCGGTCATGCGGGTGGGGTGTCTTCGGCAAGGGATTTTGCAAGCGTGGTCAGGACCGTCAGCAAGTCTGCGCACGCGTCATCGTCAAGCGTGCCAGTCTCGGCAAGCGCCTTGAGTGTTCCAGCCGCGTCCCGATCCAAGGCGTCTGGCAGCGCTGCGCGGAACGCCGTGACCGCTTCCACAGGGAGCGGATCCAGCAGGCCGGCCTGCACGGCCAGCATCAACGCCACCTCATCGGCCAGCCGGAAGGGCACGTGCTGGCCCTGCCGCAACGCCTCGCGGATGCGCGCCCCGCGCGTCAACTGATCGCGCACGCGGCCATCGGGCATGCCCCCGAAGCGAGTGAAGACCTCCAACTCCAGAAACTGTGCGTAGTCCAGCCGCAGCGTGCCCGCGGCCTTGCGGAGAACCTTTGCCTGCGTCTTTCCGCCCACACGGCTGACGGACAGCCCGACATCCACAGCAGGTTTCTGGCCTTGGTGGAACAGCGCTGCGTCCAGCACGATTTGCCCGTCGGTGATCGAAATCAGGTTGGTCGGAATATAGGCCGACAGGTTTCCCGCCACCGTTTCGGCAATCGGCAGGGCGGTGAGCGAGCCGCCACCACGATCCTTTGACAGTTTGGACGCACGCTCAAGCAGGCGCGCGTGGATGTAGAAGACGTCGCCGGGATAGGCCTCGCGGCCTGGTGATTGACGGGTAAGAAGTGCGATCTCGCGGTGGGTGGCGGCGTGTTTGGACAGGTCATCGAAGACGATCAGCGCGTGCTGGCCCTTGTCGCGGAAATATTCGGCCATCGACATCCCCGCGTAGGGCGCGATCCATTGCAGGCCCGGTGCCTCGGACGCGCCCGCGACCACTACGATGCAGCGCGCAAAATTACCGTGCCGCTGCAACGCGTCGATGGCGCGGCGGACGGAGGACGTCTTTTGACCCACGGCCACGTAGATGCAGGTCATGTCGCTTTCGGCCTGCGCGATCAGCGAGTCGATGGCCAGCGTCGTCTTGCCAGTGGAATGATCGCCCACGATCAGCTCTCGCTGTCCGCGTCCCAACGCAAACAGCGTGTCGACCACGACGACCCCGGTCTGCACAGGCTCGGTCACAAGGTCACGCTCGATGATCGAGGGCGCGGGGCGTTCGATGGGCAGATGCGCCTGCGCCAAAACCGGCCCTTTGCCATCCAGCGGTCGGCCCAGCGGATCGACAATCCGGCCCAGCAGGGCCTCGCCCACGGGCACGTTGACGACTTCACCAGTGCTGAAGACCGCATCGCCCGCCTCGACCTTCGTGGTGCCATCTAGCAGGACGCAGCCGATCCGGTCGGGGTCGAGGACCCGCGCAAATCCGGTCTGGCCGCCAGAAAAGCGCAGCACCTCGTCCAGCCGGACGTTGCGCAGGCCAGAGATCATCGCGACGCCGTCGCCGATTTCCTCGACGCGGCCGCGATGTTCGGCGCGGGGGCCGAGCGTGACGCCCGTCAGCGCGCCGCGCGCAGAGGCGACCCAGTCACGCGGCATCCTTCACCGCCTTCCGAACCTGATCAAGATCCGCTTGCCAGCTGTTGTGCAGCACGAAATGCGGGCTGCGCAGTTCCAGACCCGCAATCAGCGCGGGATCGGTCACGAAACGCAGGTCAGCTGCGCCGCCAAGCGCCTTGCGCACAGCCTTTTCGATGGTGGCCTTTTCTTCGCCCGGATCGCCGGGACTGACCACCTCGATGCCCTTGGGCGCATCGACCAGCGAAGCCCGGTCTGCCTCGGGCATCTTTATGATCGTGTCGACCAATTGCGCCAGAAACGCTGCTTGCACCTTGGGGCTTTCGAGCCCCGCCAGCAGACGCGCGGCGATGTCGAGCGCTAGGTCGGCAGCCTTCGCCGCGTTGGCGGCCTGGGCTGTTTCGGCATCCTGCTTTGCCGCTTCTTTCGCGGTAGCAAGCAACGCGTCGGCCTTTGTTCGTGCTTCCGTCAACGCGACCTCGGCGGTCGCCTCCGCCTCGGCCTTGGCCGCATCAAGTGTCGCGATCCGCTCCGCCGCGATGCCATCACGCGCTTCGGTCACCTCTGCCAGCGCTGCGTCCGTCTTGGCCTGCTGTGCTGCCGCCGCGTCCGTCACCGCTTTGGCGGCGGACTGACGCGTGGCGATGGCCGCCGCAATGGGCTTCCAGAACACACGCGACAGCAGCCACACAAGGACCAGCACGTTGATCGCTTGCAGCCCCAATCCCCAGAAGTCGATTGTCATGGGCTCAGGCCAGCATCGGATTGGCGAAGAGCAGCAGCAATGCGATTACGAGGCAGTAGATCGCCGTCGTCTCGATCATCGCGAGACCGACGAAAAGCGTGCGCGAGATCGTGTTCGCGGCTTCGGGCTGGCGGGCGATGGCCTCCATCGCGGCGGCCACGGCGCGGCCCTCCGCGAAGGCGGGGCCGATTGAGCCGAAGGAGACGGCGATGGCCGCGCAGATCATGCTGACGATTGGGGCGTATTCCATCAGGAATCCTTTTTCTGGGGTGAAGGGGGTTTAGCGGACTGGCCGTCTTTGATCGTGGCCGAGATGAAGACCATCGCGAGGACAGCGAAGATATAGGCCTGTACCAGCCCCGTAAGCAGGTCGAGCGCCATAAGCGGGATCGGCACCAGAAGCCCTGCCAGCGAGGCGACGATGCCGACGACGAAGACGCCGCTCATCACGTTGCCGAAAAGGCGCACAAACATCGAAAAGACGCGGGTGATGCTTTCGAGCACGTTGAGCGGGATCATTGCGACATTTGGGGCGGCAAAGGACTTGAGGTAGCCGCCGACGCCCGCGCCGCGCACGCCGAACCAGATAACCGACAGAAAAACGAGCACGGCCAGCGCCGCGTCGGTTTCCAGCTTGGCAGTGGGCGGCTCGACCCCGGGAATCAGTGAGGACCAGTTGGATACCAGGATGAACATGAAGAGCGTGCCGATGAAGCTGCGGTAGGGCGCGGGGGTGGCACCGGTGGTTTGCTTGATCTGGGTGTCCAGCGTGGTCACGATCAGTTCAAGTGCTGCCTGCCGCTTGCTCGGGATCAGGGCAAGGTGGCGGGTCAGCAGGTACGACCCGGCCACAAGGACGGCCATGATCGCCCAGGTGGTCAGGATGGCTTGCGTGATCGGCACCGGACCAAGGTGGAAGAGAGCGATTGAATCGAGCGGCGAGTCCATCATGGTTCCCGCCGCACCCGGTAGAGCATCAGTGCCTTGGCGCAGAGCACGCCCGCGAAGGCCGCCAAAAGTGCGGGGCCGCCCGCCAGAACGGAGATGTAAAGTGCGGTGACCAACATCGACATCCGCCCAAGCATCAGCGCCAGCGCCAGCAGCGGTTTGCCTTGGCGCAGGATCAGGTCGGTCGTCGCCCGCAGTGCCCGGAAAAAGCCGAACCCGATGATCAGCCCACCAAAGAAACAGATCGGCAGCAAGACGGCAGGGTGCAAGATCGGAAAGTTTATCATTTCGCGTTCATCCAATTCCATGCGGTCCAGCCGCCGACACAAAGCCCCAGAACCATGCAAGGCGCGGTCCAGAAAATGCCCGCGTCGTAATGTCCGTCAAGCCAGCGGCCAAGGAACATGCCGGCAAGCGTGGGGACGACGAAAATCCAGCCCAGCACGCCGATCTGTGCCAGCCTGCGTCCGACGGACATATCGCCCTCGCGCAGCCACTTGTCGCGCCGGGCGCGGCGCAGGCGGGCCTCGATGACCAGCGGGTCTTCCTCGGGGCGGGCCATCAGCGGAACGCCCCCGTATCTGCGCCGCCGTGCAGGCGGGTGACCATCTGCCGGATTGCGTTGAGTTGCAGTTGCACTGTCTCGGCGCGGTCGACCCTTTCGGCATCTGCTTCTGCCTTGAACCGATTAAGCACCTCGCTATCGAGCGTGGCCAGATCGTCGCCCACTACGGCCTCGCGGGTGGCGATGGACACGGTGTCGCCCATCACGGTCAACATGCCGCCCCGGACTGCGCTGAAACGTTCAGATGCGTCCTGTTTCCAGCTGATGATAGACACTGTGAGGGCGGTCAAAAACGGCGCGTGGCCGGGCAATATGCCGAAGCTGCCGCTGGAATCCTCTGCTCGCAGTGAGTCAACTTGCGCGTCCACGACGACGCAAAGGGGGGTGACGATGCGCAGGTTCATGCGGTTGCCTCGGCTGGTTCGCTGGCGTCCAAATTGGTCGCCGCCGCTTCCTTCTTGCGCGCATCCTCCAGCGTGCCGACCATATAAAGCGAACTTTCCGCCCAATCGTCTGCGGCACCGTCCAGAATGCCGCGACATCCTGCCAGCGTATCGGCGAGCGGCACGCTTTGCCCCGGCGTGCCGGTAAACGCCTCGGTCACCATGAAGGGCTGCGTAAGGAAGCGCTGCAAACGGCGGGCGCGCTTGACGATGACGCGGTCGGCGGCGCCCAGTTCCTCGACCCCCAATAACGAAATGATGTCGGTTAATTCGCGGAACCGCGCCAGCGCTTGACGGACGGCTTCGGCGGTTTTGTAGTGTTCGTCGCCCACCACCAGCGGGTCGAGCAGCATCGAGGACGATGCGAGCGGGTCGATTGCGGGATAGAACCCTTCGGCGGCCTGCGCGCGTGACAAGACGATCACGCAGTCCATGTGGCTTGAGATTGTCGTCACGGCAGGGTCGGTGAAATCATCCGCCGGGACATAGACCGCTTGAATAGCTGTCACTGCGGAGCCCGCGACGGAGGCGATACGTTCTTGCAGACCAGCGACCTCGGTCGCGAGTGTCGGTTGGTAGCCAACGCGCGAAGGCAGGCGGCCCAGAAGGCTGGACACCTCGGCCCCGGCCTGCACGAAGCGAAAGACGTTATCCATCAACAGCAGCACGTTCTTGTGCTTTGCATCGCGGAAATACTCCGAGATCGTCAATGCCGTCAGTGGGGCACGCCAGCGTGCTCCGGGTGGTTCGTTCATCTGACCGTAGACCAGCACCGTGCGCTCCAACACGCCTGAGGCTTGCATCTCGGTCAGCAATTCGTGCCCTTCGCGGGACCGTTCACCGACACCGGCAAAGACCGAGATACCCTCGTATTTCTCGACCATGGCGCGGATCAGTTCCATTACAAGAACCGTCTTGCCTACGCCCGCACCGCCGAACATCGCAGCCTTGCCCCCCTGCGCCATCGGGGTCAGCAGGTCGATGACCTTGATGCCGGTCTCGAACACCTCGGTCGTGCGGGTCTGTTCCTGAAGGTCGGGAGGGGCGGCATGGATCGAGCGGCGCGGCACCTCGGCGGGCAGAGGCGCACCCTTGTCCTGCACGTTCCCCACCACGTCAAGCAGTCGACCCAGCACCGCGTCGCCTACCGGCACCTTCACCGCTTCCCGCAGCGCCTGCACCGCGACGCCTCGGGCCAGCCCGGCCGTGGACTGAAAGGCGACGGCGCGAACGGTCATAGGGTCGAGGTGGCTATGAACTTCGAGGATCAGTGGCCCGGGCCTGTCCCATTGCACGACCAACGCGGTGTTGAGTTGGGGCAGGTCGGCATCGGCAAAGACGACATCGACAACGGCACCCCGTACGGCCTGCACGATTCCGTCCGCGGCGATTTTGGTCTGATCGCGCTCGGGGTCGGCGGCGGGTGGTTGGGCGTTTGTCATGATGCGGATTTACGCCGTAGCGCGGAGCTGCGCATTGATCTGTATCAACCCCAACACATCAAAATGGGGCAAGATCGATGTAAAGGGCGCAGGCCTCGCATTTTCATCTGGAGACCAACAAGATCGGTTATATCGAGGAATTGACAGACGACAACACCGACTTCCGTCGCGTGCTGTCGTCAGGTACCCATCTGCACCGGACACGCGCCGCTGAAGCTTTATACGATCTATGGGCCAGCGCACCACCGCGACGGGCTGGTGCAGGCGAACAAGGCCGACGCAGATGCTGCGGACGAGGCGTTCGGTGGCAAAGCGACCGAGCGTGCGGCGGAGGTGGTTCGGGTCCGAACCCGATTGACCATCACCTTTCCGGGCCGGACCAGTCCGATTTCGCATCCCGCCTGCGCAGCCGCAGGGCAAGCCCAAGCGCAACGCCTGCGCCGATGGCTACGGTCAGGTCCACCAGGACGGTAAGCGTCATCGTCATCAGCAACAGGAACAGGTCGGACGGACGCGCCGCGAGGTAGCTGCGCCACTTCTGCGGTTCGGCCATGTTCCAAGCTGTCAGGATCAGCAGCGCCGCAAGTGCGGGCATCGCAAGGTAACCTGCGAGGGGCGCGGCAAGCCACATCACCAGCAAAATCGTGAGCGCGTGTATTATTCCCGCCACCGGAGTCTTGCCGCCCGCCCGGATGTTCGTCGCTGTGCGTGCGATGGCCCCCGTGGCGGGTAGGCCGCCGAAAAGCGCGGAGCCGATGTTGGCAATCCCTTGGGCAAGAACTTCGGCATTGGGACGGTGGTGGCCTTGCGTCATCCGGTCCGCCACGACGGCTGACAAAAGCGATTCCACGCCTGCGAGAAAGGCAATGACGAAGGCGGAGGGCAGCAATTCGACGATCCGGCCGAGCGAGACGGCGGGGAATGACGGCATTGGCAGGCCGCGGGGCAGGTCTCCGAACCTGGAATGGATAGTATCGACGGGAAGCGATGCCAGCGCCACAAGGGCGGATGTCACGCCGACCGCCACGATCAGCCCCGGCAGCTTGGGTGCTGCACGTCGCAAGCCGACGATCAGCACCATGGACGCAAGGCCGATGCCAAGTGCAGCTGCGCTGAACGTGCCGCGCCCAGCCCACAAGGCGACGATCTTTTCGAAAAATTCAGCGGGGATGTTGGCAAGATCGAGGCCAAACAGATCCTTGAGCTGGCTGGTTGCTATCACAATTGCGATGCCGATGGTAAACCCGTGGACGACCGGCTCAGGCACCAGCGCGATCAGGTTGCCTGCGCGGAAATATCCTGCGACCAGCAGGATCACGCCGGCCATGAAAGTCGCCAGCACCAGCCCGTCATAGCCATGCGCGGCGATGATACCGTAGACCACGACGATAAATGCCCCTGTCGGCCCGCCGATCTGGAAGCGGCTGCCGCCAAACAGCGAAATAAGGAAACCCGCGACGATGGCGGTCACGATACCCTTTTCCGGGCCGGCCCCAGAGGCGATGGCGATAGCAAGGCTAAGCGGAAGCGCGACCATCGCGACGGTGATGCCTGCCGAAAGATCGGCGATCAACAGCGGCACGGAGTAGCTGCGCATGGTCGTCAGGATTTTGGGCGTCATTCTGGGATACCCCTGCGGGCCAGCGCTATCGGTGCGCAAGTCATGGCAGCCCGCCAAGGGTCGCGCATATAATCATTGCCTCGCAAGAAGGACGATCAAACTGGCATGTTGTTGAAGGGGTCGTCGGTCGTGTCCTCGGTTTTTGCCAGCGGCTGTTTCCGCGCGAGCGCGGCGGGCTGCTGGTCAGGCGGCACCTTGGAATTCTTCGCCACAGGGTCAGCGGATGGTGCATCAGGTTTTAGTGTTTTGGTATCTGGCACTGTCATGGTAAGCTCGTTTTCGTCAGGGGTGAGGTTGAATGTTATACTTGAGAGCCTGCGGGTATCTGAAGCGATTGGTCCGCGAGTCGCATCGTATACCTAACGCAAATTTACGTTCCCAACATTGATCTGGATCAGGGACAGCGCTGATTGCCCCGTGGGATAGCTCACTCAGCCGCTCGTGGCCCACGGGCGAAGTCCGTCTGACGCATGCAAAAGGCCTGATGAATGAGTACCGACCCCTACAAGACCCTTGGCCTGACCAAGGATGCGAGTGCCGCCGACATCAAGAAGGCGCACCGCAAGCTGGTGCGGACCAGCCATCCTGATCTGCATCCTGACGACAAGGGGGCGGAGGCGCGGTTCAAGGCGGTATCTGCCGCCTATGACCTGCTTAAAGACCCTGACACGCGGGCGCGCTTTGACGCGGGCGAGATCGACGCGCAGGGGGCCGAGCGTCCTCAGCGTCAGTATTACCGCGACTACGCCGATGCACCGGACAACGTCTATCAGCAGCGGCGCGGGTTCGGGCAGGACACCGATCCGGGCGACATCTTTGCCGAAATCCTGCGCAACCGGGCTGCGGGGGCGGGCGGGTTCGACTTTGGTGGCACCGGCCGAAGCGCGGCGGGACCCGATGCGCGCTATCGGTTGGAGGTGCCCTTTCTGGATGCCGTGCGCGGGGCCGAGACCACGATCACCCTTCCGGGTGGCGCGAGCCTCGCGGTGAAGATCCCGCGCGGCACGCAGGACGGACAGACGCTGCGCCTTCGTGGGAAGGGGTCGCCCGGTTTTGGCGGCGGGCCTGCGGGCGATGCGCTGATCACTGTGGTCGTGCAGGATCACCCGGATTTCCGCCGTGAAGGCGACGATATACTGCTGACCCTGCCTGTGTCTTTTGACGACGCAATTCTGGGGGCCAAGGTCACTGTCCCAACTATAGATGGTCCCGTCGGGCTGACGATCCCGCCCGGTGCAAGTTCGGGGCGGGTCCTGCGTTTGCGCGGGCGTGGCGTCGCGGGAAAGGGGAGGCCGGTGGGCGATCAGCGGGTAGAGCTGAAGATCGTCGTGCCAAAGGATCCGGACCCAGAGTTGCGCGATCTGCTGACGGCATGGCGCAAAACGCACGCCGCGTCGATGAAAGGAACTGCCGCATGACCGAACTTTTCACAGACGACGAGGTCATCATGATCGTTACCCGCCTGAACCGGCAGCAGCTTGGCAGATACGTCGAGGCCGACCTTGTTCGTCCACTAAGCGCTGAGGAAGGCATCTTCTTTCGCAAGGTCGACATCGCGCGTCTGGAACTGCTTTGCGATCTGGCCCAGGATCTTGACCTTGATGAGGGGGCCGTTGGTATCGTGATTTCACTCGTTGATCAGCTGCACGGCGCACGACGGGAACTCGTGATGCTGACCGAAGTGATCCAGACATTGCCAACGGACCTGCAAAGCCGCATCGGTGCTGCGCTGCAACAGGCCTGAGCGGATGATGCGCATAATAACGCATCTGTCACGACGCGCTGGCTTTCTATCGGAGACCGTCGCGCTGGATGGCTGCGACGCCACGCTTCGCGTCACGATGATACGCAATGATAGCTGGGCAAGTCGTCTATCCAGGGACGCATTATGAAGCTCGGCGTACCGGATATTATCAAGGTCGCCTTGCTGACCGTCGCTGCATTTGGCCTTGCGGCGGGCCTTGGCCTTTGGGCCGCCGATCAGACAGAGCTGGCCACAGCCGCGTGGGCGGCTGGTGTCCTGCCGGTCCTTGCGGCGCTTTGCATCGAGATCGTCCGCAGCCTTGTCAAAGGCGAGGTTGGGCTTGATATCGTCGCAGCCCTGTCGATGGCGGCGGCGCTTTTGGTTGGCGAAGCCCTTGCCGCCGCCGTCGTAGCGCTGATGTATTCGGGCGGTACTTTTCTGGAAAGTTTCGCCGAGGGCCGTGCCCGGCGCGAGATGCGCGATCTGCTGTCACGCGTGGCGCGCACGGCGACGCGGCACCGGGGCGGGCAGCTTGAGGAAATTCCGCTGGACGCGATCAATGCGGGCGACCTGCTTTTGATCCGTCAGGGGGAGGTCGCGCCGGTCGATGGCACGGTCGAGGCGGTGCAGGCGATGCTTGACCAGTCGGCGCTGACCGGAGAAGCGCTGCCGGTGCGGTTATCGCAGGGCATGGCGGTGATGAGCGGGTCGACCAATGCGGGCGCTGCGTTTGATTTGCGCGCGACTGCGCGGGCCGCCGACAGCACCTACGCCGGGATTGTGCGTCTGGTGGAAACCGCGCAGCGCTCAAAGGCCCCGATGGCGCGACTGGCGGACCGGTACTCGCTGCTCTTTCTGGCCGTCACGGTCGCGTTGGCGGGCGCGGCCTGGTGGTTCACCGGCGATCCGATCCGGGCCGTCGCCGTTCTGGTTGTCGCCACGCCGTGCCCGCTGATCCTCGCTGTGCCCGTGGCGCTGGTGGCGGGCCTTTCGCGTGCTGCGCGATTTGGCGTGCTGATCAAGGGCGCGAAGCCGTTGGAGTCGATGGCGCGCATCAAGACATTGATCGTGGACAAGACCGGCACGCTGACGGATGGGCGACCGGGGATCGTGTCGATCAAGGGGACAGGGGCGCTGAGTGAAGACGAAATTCTCTACTTCGCCGCCGCCCTCGATCAGGCGTCCCAGCATCCGGTGGCGCAGGCGGTTGTGGCCGCTGCCCGCGCGCGCGACCAAAGCTTGCCGGTGCCGACCGACGTGATCGAAACGCCGGGCGAAGGTGTCGCTGGACGGGTGGGGGGCCGCGATGTGCTGGTCGGTGGCACAGACTTTGTTGCGGCGCAGACGGGGGCAGATGTTACCGGCATGGAAGAACCTGGCGCTGTGATCGTGGCTGTCGGGGTTGATGGCCGGGCGGCGGGTCATCTTGTCATGGCAGATGCCCTGCGACCCGGCATCCCTGCGCTGCTGCAGGCGTTACGTCGCAACGGGATCGACCGGATTGTGCTTGCAACTGGCGACCGCCACGATGTGGCCGAGGCCCTGACGCTTGGTCTGGGCCTTGATCGCATCGAAGCTGATCTCACTCCGGACAGAAAGGTGCAACTGGTTGTTGAAGCGCGGGAAACCGGCCCGGTGATGATGGTCGGCGACGGCGTGAACGACGCACCTGCGCTGGCAGCAGCGGACGTGGGTGTCGCTATGGGCGCACGGGGTGCGGCGGCCTCGGCAGAGGCGGCGGATGTAGTGTTGCTGGTCGATGATCTGGGTCGATTGCTTCCCGGTCTGATTATCGCTCGAGGTGCGCGACGCATCGCGCTGCAAAGTGTGGCGGCGGGCATCGGCCTGTCGGTCATAGGCATGATCGCCGCGGCTTTGGGCTATCTGACGCCGGTTCAGGGCGCGTTGCTGCAGGAGGTCATCGACGTGGCAGTGATCCTGAACGCTTTGCGGGCGCTGCGGATTGATCCCGGGCAGAGCACGCCTGCCGCTACCGAAAAGGTTGGTGCAATGATAGGGCAGGCGGCATGAGCACGGCCCTCCCCACAGCTCAATCATTCGTCGCCACGCGCACCGGCCCAAAGCTGATCGTCACCGGCGCATTGCATATCGACACTGTCGCAGCTGTAGACCGGGCCGGACTGTTCGAGCGGGCGAGAGAGGCGACGATGATCGACCTTGGCGGCCTGACCCGAATGGACACCGCCGGCGCGTGGCTTCTGGTTGATCTGCAATCCCGTTTGAGCGCGGCGGGGAGCACTCCGACCTTCGAAGGCACCAGCGAGGCGCAGGCGCAACTGATCGAAACCGTCCGCCACAGCATGCCGCCCGCCGACACGGCGCAAGCACCGGAAAGATCGTTGGCCGACCGGCTCGAGAGCTTTGGCAGGGCCATTGTCGACGGCGCGCGCAAGGCGATTGCGCTGATTTCTTTCCTCGGCCAAGTCATTGCGACCCTTGCGGGAATTGTCATCCACCCAAGCCGCCTGCGTCTGACGTCGCTGGTGCATCACTGTCAGGAGGTCGGGCTGAACGCTGTCCCCATTGTCGCGCTTATGGCGTTCCTGATTGGCGTCGTGCTGGCGTTTCAGGGGGCCACGCAGCTGCGCCAGTTCGGGGCGGAGGTGTTCGTCGTCGATCTTATCGCGATTTCCGTTCTGCGCGAGCTGGGCATCCTGCTGACTGCAATCATCGTAGCGGGACGGTCGGGTTCGGCCTTCACCGCCTCCATTGGGTCCATGAAAATGCGCGAGGAGATCGACGCCATGCGCACAATAGGGTTGGACCCGGTGACAATTTTGGTCGTGCCGCGCGTGCTGGCGTTGATGTTGATGCTGCCGGCCCTCGGGTTCATCGCCGATATTTCAGGGCTTATCGGCGGGGCCGTCATGTCTTGGATCGACCTAGGCGTTTCACCTGCCGTCTTCCAGTCGCGACTGGTCAGCAACACCGATGTCTGGCATTTTGGCGTCGGCATGATCAAAGCGCCGTTCTTTGCGCTGATCATCGGGATCATCGGATGTTTCGAGGGCCTGCGCGTCGGAGGGGATGCGGAATCGCTGGGTCGGCTGACCTCAACCTCCGTTGTGCTGTCGATCTTCATGGTCATCGTCGCGGACGCGATGTTTTCCATCTTCTTTGCCATCGTGGGGGTGTGATGACCGACTCCGCTGACGACCTCATCATTCGTGTCCAAGGCCTTGTGACCCGTTTCGGCACGCATACCGTTCACGACGGTCTCGACCTCGACGTGCGGCGGGGCGAGATCATCGGCGTCGTGGGCGGATCGGGAACCGGAAAGTCGGTCCTGCTGCGCGCCATTGTGGGGTTGCTGAAACCTGACGCGGGCAAGATCGAGGTTTTCGGCCAAAGCGTGCGCGACACGCCTGACGCCGACTATCGCCGCCTGCGCCGCCGTTGGGGCGTTATGTTTCAGGACGGCGCGCTGTTTTCTTCGCTGTCCGTGCAGCAGAACGTAGAGGCCCCCATGCGGGAGCAGTTGCAGATGCCGCCCGACCTGCGTGCGATGCTCGCGGGCATCAAGGTCCGCATGGTGGGCCTGCCGGAGAATGCGCTCGCCAACTATCCCGCCGAGCTTTCGGGCGGTATGCGCAAGCGGGCGGGATTCGCACGCGCCATCGCATTGGATCCCGAGATCGTCTTTCTGGATGAGCCGACCGCCGGGCTGGATCCAATCGGCGCGGCGGCGTTCGATATTCTTATCAAGCAGTTGCAGGCGGCGCTTGGCCTGACTGTCTTTCTCGTCACCCACGACCTCGACAGTCTCTACGCAATCTGCGACCGCGTTGCCGTGCTCGCGGACAAGAGGGTGCTGGCCGTGGGATCGCTTGAGGAGATGCTCGCGGTCGATCACCCTTGGGTGCAGGAATATTTTCACGGCCCCCGCGCGCGCGCGGCGCAGGCCACGGCAGGGGGACACTGATGGAAACCCGTGCCAACTTCATTCTGATCGGAGCCTTCACGCTGGCCGCCATCCTCGGCACGCTGGGATTCTTCATCTGGCTTGCTGCCGTGCAGGTTGACAGGCAATACGTGACCTACGGCATCCTCTTCGATGATGTGTCGGGGTTGGACCCGTCCGGCGACGTTTCGTTCAACGGCATCTCGGTTGGCAAGGTCACGGGGCTTAGTATCTACGAGCCGGATGCATCCAAAGTATTGGCAACAGTGCAGATTGACAGCACCACACCGGTGCGCAGCAACACGGTCGCACAGGTGCAATCGCAGGGCGTAACGGGTGTGGCCTATATTTCGCTTTCAGGTGGAACACCCGGTGCGGCATGGCTGACGGCAATAAATGGCGGCTTGCCAATGATTGAATCAAAACGGTCAACGGTACAGGCACTGGTCGAGGACGCGCCTGATCTGCTGGCGCAGGCGACCGACCTGCTTGCCCAGTTTCAGGCGCTGACCAGCCCGGAAAATCAGGCGCTGGTGACGGGCATATTGCGCAACCTCGAAACATCCTCGGGGCGGCTCGATGAGGCGCTCACTGATTTTTCCGAAATCAGCGGCACGGTCAGTGAAGCGACGGCGCAAATCTCGATCTTTACCGGCAAACTGGACAGTATCAGCTCATCCGTTCAGACGACGCTGGAACGGGCCGATGCGGCGCTGCTCTCTGCCCAGACCGCGTTCGATACCGCCGATACGACGCTTGTGGCCTCTGGCACCGCGATCAGGAACGTCGAGGATACGTTTGACGCGGCCCAGATATTGCTGCGCGATACGGTACCGCCCATCCTCGAGAAGTTGTCGGAGGCCGTCACGCGCGCCGATACGGCAATCGCCGATCTGCAACAGCGGGGCGGCACAACGCTTGAAGGATTCGGGGACACGGCAGGCCTGCTGAACGCGCGGCTGACGGAGCTGGAGAAAACGTTACGGGATGCCGACACTGCATTTGCCGCCGTGTCCGGGGCATCAACCAGTTTCGACGCGCTGGTGACCGGAGAGGGGACCGCAATGGTCGCCGATGCCCGCGCCGTGCTGGCAAGCGCGCAGACGACCCTTGCATCGCTGGAGGGCGTGGTTCAGGCCGATGTGCCCGCCGTCGTGGCCGACATCCGGCGTGCCGTGACGACGGCAACAGAGGCGGTGGAGCGGGTTGCGGGGGATGTAACCAGTCTGACGGCGCGCTTCGATCCAATGGCTACGCAAACCGAGAGGGCGCTGGCCACTGCGACAGCGCTGATGCAGCGGGCTGAGGTCAGCCTTGGAGTGCTCGACAAGACGCTGAGCGGAACAGACGCGGCGCTTACCTCGGCCGAGACGGCATTCGACGCCGCGACCGGGCTGATGCAAACCGACCTTGCCCCAGTTCTTAACGACATCCGCACCGCGTCCGACAGGATCAGTGTCGCAGTCGAGGGCGTGGCCCGCGACGTGCCCGCAATTACCGCCGATCTGCGCGCGCTCATCGCGCGGGCGGATACCGTGGTGGGGCAGGTACAGGCTGCGGTCGCGGCCACGGCACCGGGCCTTGGCGATTTCACCCAGACCGGCCTGCCGGAGCTGACCCGCCTGAGTGCGGAGGCGCGCGGCCTCGTCACAACTCTCAACAGTCTTGTCCGGCGGATCGAGCGCGACCCCGCGCGCTTCCTGCTTGACAATCGCGTTCCTGAATATCGGAGATGACACCATGACGCCTATCCCCATGACCCGACGCATCGCCTTACTAGGCGCGATAAGCACGCTTAGTGGATGCGGCGCACTGGGTGCCCTGAACACAGCAGCGGCACCGCTGGACACCTACGACCTGGCCCCCGCCGCCGGATCGACATCGGGACCGCGAAGTGCCGCCAAACTGCTGATCGCCCGACCGGAGGCTTCGGCGGCGTTGGCCACGGATCGCATCATGGTGCGGTCCGACGGCGCCACGATAACTTACCTTCCCGACGCCCGCTGGGCCGACGAGGCGCCGCTCGTCATGCAAGCTCTGCTGGTGCGCAGCATCGCGGGGACGGGGCGGATCGGATATGTCGGGCGCAGTGAGGGCGGGCCAGTGCCGGATGCAGCATTGCTTGTGCGGATGGATGCTTTCGAGGTCGTCGTCGCGCCTGGAGGAGAGGTTAGCGTACGTGTTGATATCGACATGACCGTGGTTAATGACCGTGACCAGCGCGTGCTCGGCAGGCGAAGCTTCGCACAAGCAGCATACGCCGCAAATGACAGCCCTCCTGCCATCACTGCTGCATTTCAGGCTGCGCTGAATGTCCTTTTGCCCTCTGCCGCCGAATGGGTATTACAAGCTTTGTAATTCTTGCCCTTATGCTCGGCATTCTCCTGCCGCTTGGACTCAAGATCATCGCGGTATTTAAGGAACAGCAGCCAAGAAATCTGCCCGGCATAGTCCCGCTCTCAGGCCAGGCTATCTTTCGGGGAGGGAAGTCGCAATGCGTATCGCACGCTGGGTTTTGCGCGTGGCGTGGGCGTGATCGTTAAACAATCTGTCCCCCCGCTTTTCCGGAAGTTTGACAGCGTCTCTGCCCCTGATCGTTTAACTTGAGACGTTTGTCGCCCTGATCTCAAGAACCTAAGAGATGGCGTCATTTTTGTTTTTATCCGTCAAATCTTATTTCCGTCTGTAAGTGGTTTTGGCGAACCTCTACGGGTTGCGGAATTCTCTCTTTGATTAAGAAACTTCCCTGCCGAGTTTTGGATGTCGTAACGTCTGTTCGCGTAACGGATCAGATTGAGCGCGATGTCTGCCATCGTCTCGGATTGCCTGAACTAGCGTGGCGCGCGGATCCATCGCTGGTTCTGGCACCGACCATCACCGTACGGGCATGGCGAAACTCCGGTCAAGCGACGTGGCTCGCGCGCGATCTTAATGCTGCTATGTCCATCGAACGACCGACCACTTTGCATGCGCTCAATCACGCGCTGGATGAACAAGCCTCGCCTTGGCGCGTGTCACTTTGTAATGATCGAATTCGCCTTCTCATTTCTCGCAATACTCTGACGTGCAGGGGCATCAACCCCCAGCTTGCCGGGCCGGCATTTTCATCCCAGCTAGTCCTGAAACGGCTTGGACCTGTCGCGGTTTGGTGCCGCTCCTTTGATAGCATAATGTGCAGCAAAGGAGACGAACTATGGGCACAGGAAGAACGGATGAATTTCGCAAAGACGCGGTGCGAATTGCACTGACCCGCGGGCTAACACGGCGTCAGGTTGCCGACGATCTTGGTGTTGGGCTTTCGACCCTGAACAAATGGGTGACGGCTCACCACGACACGGATGTGGTATCGCCCGAGGATCGCGAGCTTGCGCGGGAGAACGAACGACTTCGGCGCGAGAACCGCATCCTCAAGGAGGAGAGGGATATCCAAAAAAAAGCCGCCCAGCTCTTCGCGAGCCAAAAACCATGAGGTTTCGGTTCGTCCACTGCCCGGAAGTTCATTGAAAATGCACGAGAGGGGAAGAACAGCGTGGTGCCTTCCCGATCGACCGGGTGTGCCAGGTCTTGAATGTCAGCTCGCGTGGCTTGCGGGCTTTCCGGAACCGTCCCGCCAGCCGCAGGCAGCGCACTGATTTGGTCGTTCTGGCCCACATCAAGGAACAGTCGCGTCTGAGCTTGGGCAGCTACGGCCGCCCACGAATGACCGAAGAACTGAAGGAGGTTGGCGTCGATGTCGGACACCGGCGCGTCGGTCGCCTGATGCGCGAAAACGGGATCACCGTTGAAAGAACGCGCAAGTTCAAGGCGACCACGGACAGCGATCACACGTTCAACATCGCCCCGAACCTGCTGGATCGCGACTTCAAAGCAGATCAGCCGAACCAGAAATGGGCGGGCGACATCAGCTACATCTGGACCCGCGAGGGTTGGCTGTATCTGGCAGTGATACTCGATCTGCATTCCCGGCGTGTCATTGGTTGGGCTGTCAGCAATCGCATGAAGCGTGACCTGGCGATCCGCACCCTGAAAATGGCCATCGCTTTCCGAGCGCCACCCACACGCTGCATCTTCCACAGCGACAGGGGCAGCCAATACTGTTCGCATGACTACCAGAAGATCCTGCGCCAACATGGGTTCAAGGCGTCGATGAGCGGCAAGGGCAACTGTTATGACAATGCAGCAGTCTAGACGTTCTTCAAAACCATCAAGGCTGAGCTGATCTGGCGACGGTCATGGGACACAAGACGGCAGGCCGAGATGGCGATCTTCGAATACATCAACGGGTTCTATAATCCGCGTCGCCGCCGCTCAGCACTTGGCTGGAAAAGCCCGGTCGCTTTTGAACGGAAGGTGGCTTAAACGAGCACCTGGAGCGGCACAAAAGCGCGACAGGTCCATTTTAGGTCCGGTTTCTTTCAGCAATATTTACTATGAAGGAGATTACAAAGGGCAATGAGATACACAAACGAATTTCGTCGCGATGCAGTACCTATCGCAACATCCAGCGGCCTTACGAGACCCCGTCCTTGCGATCCTTCCAAGCGCAGAAATTCAGCAAATGGCGCACGAGGTGGACGATACAGGTTTGCGCGGCCGGTTTTGTGTCCGCCGTTGACACACCCGACCCCGAAAACGGCTATTCTGACCGCTTCGATGCACACTATGGCCAATTTCCGCAATTCGAGGACGGCACCGCAGCGTTCGGAAAAATGGCCAATGGCCGTTTAGTTTGATATTTATGACAGTCCCTCCAGTCGGCTAACGTCCCCCTCGGAGGGGCCTCTGGCAACCCTGCCGTAGACGAACTGATGTTCTGCGTCTCACGTCTGTGCGGCCCCCAAAGCGACAGATGTTTTACTGCTGACCAAGGGGTGGAAACCGGCCCAAAGTTTACGCTCTAGCAGAAATCGGTAGCTTGATGCGCACTTCAAAGCCGTCCTTTTTGCCCCTCCGAGGGGATGCAATCAAAAGCTCGCTCCCGATCCGTTCCGCAATTGCCGCGACAATCGCAAGGCCAAGGCCGCTTCCGGTGGTGTTGAGGCCGGCACGTTCAAAACGGGAGGTCAGGGTCTTCAACTTTTCTGGGGGTAACACGGGCCCTGCGTTTGCAACGCTCAATGTGCCGTTTTGCGAAAGCGAGATGTCTATAGGTGCCGTTTCCGCGCCATGGCGGATCGCGTTCTCGATCAGGTTGCGCAGCAGAATACCAAGGGCGTCGGGGTCAAGATCTGAGAGCACCGGGTTCTGCGCAAGCGTCAGATCAATACGTCCCTTCGGTGATGTGCGCGCAGCCTCGTCAACAATGATTTTGGCTATGGTGCGCAGGTCCGAGGTTTGATCCAATCGTAGGCGACCGCCTTCGGCACGCGCAAGTTGCATCAGCCGTTCTGAAAAGCGGGTGAGCCGTTTCAAGGTCGTCTCGATGTCGGCGGCCCGCGCGGCCGCAGCTTTGTCCTGTGTTTCTGACTGAAGACGCTGTGCCTGCGCAATCGCGCCAGCGAGCGGTGTGCGCAATTCATGTGCTGCGTTGGCCGCAAAGCTGCGTTCGGCGTCGAATGACCCTTTGAGGCGGGCCAACAGATCATTCAGAGTTGCCGCAACAGGTGTCATTTCCAATGGGATATCATCTGCCGGAACGGGCGAAAGATCGCGTGCATCCCGCGCCCCAAGCACGTCGCGGAAACGGCGCACCGAGGCAAAGCTTGCCCGAACGGTCAGAGCGATCGCAAGCAAAGCAAGAGGGATCACCGCCAGAAGGGGTAGCCCAAGCCCCATCTCTATGCTGCGTGCGACCTCCGCGCGGTGCTCAAGCGGTTCGGCCACGGAGATGCGAACACTGCCTTGCAGGGCATCTTCATTAAAAATTCTGTGGGTTGGCGTCTGACGAAATCCCGCTCCGTCATAGGCGGGAAAGACCTTTGGATCGGCGGAATGCGATTGCAGCAGGATACGCCCCTGCGCATCCCGGACGATGTAAGTGAAAAACTCGCTATGTTCACGGACTGCACCCAGACGTTGGGTGACACCATCGTCGTCGCGGCCAACAATTTCTTGCACCGCAAGTGGCAAGAGGCGTTGCGCCGTTTCTTGCAGCGCTGAATCGAAAACCTCGTCCATTTCATGCCGAAGATTGACAGCCGTCACCGTCGCAGTGGCGATCCAAAGCAGTGTCAGCCCCAATCCCAAGAATAGCCCAAGACGGGCCTGAAGGCTGCGGGGTAGCCTCATGAAGGGCCCAGACGGTAGCCCATGCCGCGTTCGGTCTGTATCACCTTAGCCCCGAGTTTCTTGCGCAGCCGGCTGATGTGGACTTCGATGGTGTTGCTTTCGACTTCGGCACCGTGGGCATAAAGCTTGTCTTCAAGCTGGCCCTTTGAAAGCAACTGTCCGGGACGTGCCAGCAACGCATCAAACAAGGCCCATTCACGCGCGGTCAGTTGTACGGATTTACCAGCCCGGTGGATGCTGCGCGCGGCAATGTCGATGTCGAGCGCGCCGTGGGTGATGATGGGGTTTGGATTGCCACTGTAGCGGCGGGCGACCGACCCGATCCGCGCTGTCAGTTCCGACAGATCGAAAGGTTTGACCAGATAATCGTCAGCACCCGCATTCAACCCTTCGATCCGGTCCGAGATCTGGTCAAGGGCTGTCAGAATGATCACCGGGGTCACGTCGCCCCGTTGGCGCAGACGCTTTAGAAACCCGACGCCAAGGCCATCGGGCAGCATCAGATCAAGCAGGATCAGATCGTAAGCGGCGACCGCCATCGTGTCATCTGCCGCATCAAGGCGTGTCACCCAGTCCACGGATTGGCCATCGGCGGCAATCTGGTCGCGCACGGCGGCGCCCAGAACGGTATCATCCTCGATCAGCAGAATGCGCATGGGGTTCGGGTTCCTTTGTTTTTCACGCCATATTCTACAATGACGCTTACGCGAGACTGACGTAAATCAGCTTGCGTGCTTCAGGTACCTGTCAGGTTGGTGACGCAGGGTGCAACGAAATTCGCCGCAATCCGGAGTTTGCCGCATGAAGAAGATACTGACAACATTCGCATTTATCGTGGCTCTTTCAACAGGTGCCGCGATTGCTGACGATGATGATTGTTTTGTGCCCATGGCAGATTGGCAACCGCGTGAAGTGGTGGCGCAGATGGCGCGAGACAACGGCTGGACCGTGCGCCGGATCAAGATCGACGATGGGTGCTACGAAATTGACGGCCGCGATGCGCAGGGGCGCCGGATCGAGGTGACCGTCCATCCGCAGACTTTGGCCGTTATTGAATTTGAATACGAGGATGATGACGATGACTGAGACATCAGGCGCGCATGTGTCCAAGACAATGGTCTTTGTCAGGGCGACATATCTTGAACGCGCGCATGCTTCGCAGGTTCCTTAGCCCCACCATGGCCGGTGGGGCTTTTTCTTTCAGCGGTCTTGTCGTCCGCTTTCTGACGTCAAGCTGAAGCAAAAAATGGTGGCGCGTCAGGAAGACCTCAGGTGGGGAGCCCAGATTGATCCCATCACAGAAACGGAGACATAATTATGAAAAAGACGCTCACACTTCTTGCGGCCACAACCGCGCTTACGGCAGCTATCGGCGCGCCAGCCTGGAGCGCGTTGCGCACAAGCGATCTGCCTTTCGCGGCGGTCTTTGAGGTTGGTCAAGATGCGGTGCCACTGATCCTTGCCAGTGGCGATGACGATGACGACCGCAAGTATCGCAAAGGCTCGCGCTCGGAAGAAGACGACGATGACCGCAAATACGGCAGCGATGATGACGACTGCGAAGATGATGACGACGACGACGATGATTGCGGCGGCAACGCCCGTAACGCATCGCCCGCAGGGACCGTCGCCCCACCGCAAAACGGGCTTTTCGGCAATGGGGCACCTCCCAAAGCGCAGATGAACTAAAACTCCCACTTTTCTAAGAAGGCACATTCCCCATGAAATCACTTCTTGCAACACTGGCGCTGACCACGGCGCTCACGCTCCCCGGGCTCGCAATGGCGCGCCCTGTCACAGTGACCACAACGCTGAACAATTACGGGGGCGATGGGGCATATCTTGCGTTCTATGTCACCGATCCTGCCGGGGCCTATGTTGGCAGCCTCTGGATGGCCGGGGGTAAGTCGAAGTATTACGAGCACCTCAGCGACTGGTACCGTGCCACCGCTGGCGACGCCGCGCAGATCAACGGGATTACAGGTGCCAGCGTCGGTGCAGGTCGGACGCTTGAGATCACGCTTGATCTGGCTGACGCGCTGTTTGATGCGGGCTATACCCTTCATATCGATGCCGCCGTCGAGGACATGCGCGATAGCCCGAACGAAGTTGCTGTGCCCCTGACGACAGACGGGTCAGGCACCCCGGTCAAAGGGCGCCGATACATCGCTGATTTCACCTACGACATGTAAGGAGGCCCGGCGATGATCCGTTCTTTGCACCGTTGGCCGGGTCTTTTGGCCGCAGCACTTCTTGTTGTCCTGACGCTGAGTGGGGCAGCGCTGTCGATCTTTCCTGCGGCAGAGCGTCTGACTGCACCGCAGGCTGATACCGGGCTTAGCGTCGCAACTCTTGCGACCCGCGTCCAGACTGCCTTTCCCGGTGTCGAACAAATCCGGCGGTCGCCGTCGGGTCAGATCATGGCATATTGGTTCGTGGATGGCACACCGGGGGCTGCGGTCATTGACCCTGCTACTGGCGAAGGCGTGGGGTCCGCTGACCCCAATCAGGTCGCGCGGTGGCTGACCAATCTGCACCGGTCGCTGTTTCTGGGCGATGGCGGGCGGATCGCCGTGGCCCTTGGTGCGGCGGCAATGCTGGTCCTATCAGTGTCGGGCGCTGTCCTTGTGGCGCGCCGTGCGGGCGGACTGCGTCGTTGGTTTGCGCCCTTGCGCGGCCCTTTGTCCGGGCGTCTGCATGTCGAAATTGCGCGGGTCGCGGTTCTGGGCCTTGTCTTGTCCTCGATGACCGCGCTTTGGATGACGGCTTCAACCTTCGATCTGATCCCGATCACCGCATCCGCACCAGTGTTTCCGGCCGAAGTCAGCGGAGGAACTGGTGTCGCCCTTACGGAAATAGCTCTGCTGGGACAGACACCCGTTGCCGAACTGCGCGATTTGAACTTCCCTTATCCGGGCGATGCAACCGACGTCTTCACTCTGAAGACCGATCAGGGCACAGGATATCTGGATCAGGGGACGGGGGCCGCTTTGGGCTGGACCGATCTGACGGGGTGGGAACATGTCTCGGAAACGATCTACATGCTGCACACTGGTCAAGGGGCTGCTTTGCTTGGGGTGATCCTGGGGCTGATGGCGCTTGGCGTGCCGGTTCTTGGGGGGACGGGTGTCCTGCTGTGGCTGGCAGGACGGCGCAGCAGACCGCGTATCGCTGGCAACCAGCCTGCCGCCAAGGCAGAGACGATCCTTTTGGTCGGCAGCGAGGGTGGCAGCACCTGGGGCTTTGCCGCGACGCTTCACCGCGCGCTGAGTGCTGCAGGTCAGACGGTTCACGCAGCACCGATGTCCGGCTTTGACCCGGCGCACCACGCCAAGGCACAGCGGTTCGTGATCCTTGCCGCAACCTATGGCGACGGCGATGCACCAGAAACCGCCAAGGGCTTCCTTGACCGCCTGAAAGCCTCTGGCACCGTGCCCACCGCACCGATCGCGGTACTGGGGTTTGGCGATCGCAGCTATCCAAATTACTGTGGCTTTGCAGAGACGGTTGCGGACGTTGCTGCAAGCCAAGGCTGGGACATGCTGACACCCTTCGACACCATCGACCGCCAGTCGCCGCAGGATTTCGCACGATGGGGGCGCGTGCTGGGCAAGGCGCTTGGAATTGAGCTTGAACTGGCTCACCAGCCTATTATCCCAGCAACCGAGACGCTTACGCTCGTCTCGCGGCGCGACTACGGGGCGGAAATGCAGGCACCTACCGCAATCCTGCGCTTTGCCCTGCCGCGCGTGTCCTTGTGGCAAAAGCTGACGGGCCAAGGCTTTGCCCGGTTCGAGGCCGGTGATCTGTTGGGCATCATTCCAGAAGGCTCTGCCATTCCGCGGCTTTATTCACTGGCCTCTGACAGACGCGACGGGTTTATCGAGATTGTTGTAAAGCGCCAGCCAAGCGGGCTGTGTTCTGCACAACTGACCCAGCTTTCGCCGGGCGATACGGCCAAGGGATATCTGCGCCACAATCCCGGTTTCAAACCGGGCAAAGGTCGCGCGCCTTTGATCCTGATCGGTGCCGGAACGGGGATCGGCCCGCTGGCGGGGTTCATCCGTGGTAATAAACAGCATAGGCCGATCCATCTGTTCTTCGGAATACGCCATCCGCAGAATGACTTTTTGTATGGCGAAGACTTGGCCGCATGGCAGGCAGGTGGGCATCTGACCCATCTTGCAAGGGCTGTATCCCGCGGCGACACCCCAAGCTATGTGCAGGACCTGTTGCGGACCCACGGCGCCGAAGTGGCTGGCCTGATCCGCGATGGCGCACGCGTGATGGTTTGCGGCGGGCGCGGCATGGCATTGGGTGTTGCTGATGCGTTGGCTGAAATTCTCAAACCGATGGGGCTGACGCCACAAGCCCTGAGGGCAGAGGGGCGTTATGTCGAAGATGTCTATTGATCCAACACGCCACGCATTGCACGGGCTGACGATGGGCACACGCTGGTCAGCGCTGTTCTATGCTGAGCCGGGCTTTGACCCTGACCCTGTGAGCATCGCCTTGCAGGCGGTGGTGGACGAAGTGGACGCGCAGATGTCCACATGGAAACCCGACAGTGATCTGATGCGCCTGAATGCTGCACCTGTTGGCGTTTGGCAGGTAATCCCCGCGCAGTTGCTTGAGGTTCTTGAGCTTGGCCGCGACATCGGGCGCGCCTCTGGTGGGGCGTTTGATATGGGGCTTGGGGACGCGGTTGCAGCTTGGGGGTTCGGCGCGGACGCTGCTGACCCTGTGCAAATAGGTGCGGCTATGGGCCGTCATCGGGCCAAGACTGCGCTTGAGATTGATGCAAAGGGTGGTCGCGTCCGTAAAGCCGTTGCTGTCACTTTGGATTTGAACGGGATTGCCAAAGGTTATGGCGTTGACCGTCTGGCCGATACTCTTGTTGCCATTGGTATTCCAGCGGGGCTGGTGGGCATCGACGGTGAAATGCGCGCAATGGGCTTGCGGCCCGATGGCGCACCATGGACCATTGCCATTGAGGCTCCTGACCCGGACCGCCGCACACCGCATTCGGTGCTTGCATTGCAAGACGGTGCCGTCGCCACATCCGGCGACTACCGCCATTGGGTCGAGGTGCAAGGCCACCGCCTGTCGCACACGATGGATCCGGCGCGGGGCGCACCACTGCTTGCGCCACCTGCGTCCGTCACCGTGATCGCAAAGACATGTGCCGAAGCGGACGGCTGGGCCACTGCGCTGATGGTTCTGGGCGTTGATGCAGGGGCAAAGCTGGCCCAGCAACGCGGGCTTGATGCGCTTTTTTTGATGCGAGATGACAGCACGGGCATTCATAGCAAAGCAGTTGGTCGCCTGTTTTCGGACCAGCCATTCGGGGATTATTTAGCCTTGACCGAGGACTCTCAAAACCAAGCTGAAGCAAAAGGAAAGACACAATGAGCCGTTTGACCCACTCTGAAGTCCACATGGTGCATCGCATCGGCTGGCTGCGCGCCGCTGTCCTTGGTGCAAATGACGGTCTTGTATCAACAGCGAGCCTAGTTGTTGGCGTGGCCACCGCAGGGTCGGGGCGGCCCGAAATTCTGATTGCTGGTCTTGCCGGTCTTGTGGCGGGGGCCATGTCGATGGCGGCTGGTGAATATGTCTCTGTCAGTTCGCAAACCGATGCAGAGCAAGCGGATATCGAGCGCGAAACGAAAGAGCTGGCGGAAACTCCACAGGCGGAACTTGAAGAATTGACAGGAATTTATGTGGCACGCGGGCTGGACGAAACGCTCGCCCGTCAGGTGGCGGTTCAGCTGACTGAAAAGGATGCATTGGGCGCGCATGTGCGTGACGAGCTTGGCATATCCGAGACAGTTGTCGCACATCCCATTCAAGCGGCCTTGGTGTCTGCTGCGACCTTTGGCGTGGGGGCCGCCGTGCCCATGATCTTGGCGATCCTGACGCCAACGGCGCAAATCTCACTGGTGGTCGCGCTGACAACGCTTGTCGCTTTGGCCGTCCTGGGTGGTCTTGGCGCAATGGCAGGTGGCGCGGGGGTCGCAAAAGGTGCTATGCGCGTAACATTTTGGGGCGCTCTTGCCATGGCGGCAACCGGAGCCGTGGGAATGATTTTTGGAGTTACGGCAGGCTAGAGTTTTTCATCCGATGGGTGCTGACGTCAGGCCATCCGAGCTTCGAATAATGTTATACCCACCAGTATGGCGGCTTGTGAAGGTAGCTCCATACAAAGGCATTGGCAGCGTCACGTTTGATAGCTAGCCGCATCACGTTCCCATAATTTGGTGTATTACGCTAATCTTACAATCGTGCGCACCATGTCCGTGATGGATCCAACACCTTTGACAGACAGATATTTACATTGCAGTTCAAAGATTGTCGCAAATCATATAGCCTTCAATGTCTTAAAGAAGGCCGGAACGTCTGAAATGCTCCTCTTTCGTTTTACGTTGGGGGGCTAACTGGATCGGGTTCTACAACTCAGAGCGCCCTCGCCCCGCCCTTGATAAGCGCACGCTGGACACCGGATACTTCATTTAAGCAGAAATATGAAAAGCGGCCAGAAGATAAACCAGACGCATCTTAGCAGAGCCGTAAACCTGTCCTAAAAAGCAGGACCACTTTACTCCCGTAAAACTGGCGCGATTCAGTAGCGAGACTTGAAGACCTGGCCAAAGGAGGCGTGTTCAATCGTTCTCGCCGAACCCGAGGGCGTATTGATCTTCGCGTTCCGGCGGGACAAACGTCTGCCGCTGCGGGATTGTCCCTGCGCTTTTCTGCCATCCATTCCGCTTTCGCTGACCGACAAGGTATTTCCGCAGGAAACGTTCCAAGAAGTTAACGCAATCGCGGCTCTATCGGTGCGTTCAAAGCGTTCTGTCAGATAAATGAGAACGAGCATTACCTGACCAAGCCAAACAATCCTTGGGCAAATGTCTACGTCTTTCGGCAGATTTAACGATTTCAAATTGCCTGCCGGGCATTGGTCGAACGTGAAAGGGTCCTATTTCATCCGCGATGATCAGCTGCGCCTGCAGGTCGCTGACTATATCGACGCACACAACGTTGCGCTCAGTCTCAAGACGTTCGCCGGTCATTGTACTCGGACCAAAGCCGCACAATGCTCGACCTTCAAGCCGTCAGAATAAATCTGCAGGATGTGGGCTTTAAAGCCAGATCGTTTCATCCAAAATCTGATCCACGGGGTGACGGACCTTAACATCTTGGCCAATTTCTACCACAGATAGTAAGGACTTGGCCAAGCACAGCTAAATATAGCAATTCGCGAGTAATTCAGCAGCAAAATTGAGCCAAAAAATTCTAGACAACTCGCGATTCGGTACTCTACTAATAGCAGGGGAATCGCGTTTGGAACTTAGTGCGTAAAGGATCGCTCTTGCGGGTGATGGCGGGATAGATTCTGGAGGGGTTGTTGTTCTTATCGGGTGATCATCTCCATGCACATTTTTCTATCCGCCTTTGGCGAAGTTCCT
>JAGXHB010000290.1 GCA_024636425.1 Roseobacter sp. | reverse complement strand
CTATCAGGGATTGAACGGCTCGCGTGTCGGCGTCAAATTCAGCGTGACGTTTTCAAGCGAGATAGGCTCGGCGTTTCTGTCCTGAGCGAAGGCGCGGGCAAAGTCGTCACCCAAAGACGCCAGCCCAGAAAGCCCGTTGCCGCCGCCGCAAGCGACAAGTGCGCCAGCCAATACTACGAGAATCGAGATATTCTTTAACATTGGAAATCTCCTTTCCGTTGCAATCAATTGGGCGAACCGGCCAGAGGTGTGTTCAGATAGGGGAACACGGCCTGAAGCTCGGTAGCACGCAGGGGGGCACCATCGGTCAGCGGGACAAGTCCTGCCGGTGCGGTGGTCAAAGGTTCGCCATCGCCGCACAGGCCAAGGTTGATGTCGTCTTCTTCCATGCCAAGTTCGTTGCCAAGCGGTACGTCATGGCACAACCGGCCCATCATGACGCGCAGCGCCAGATCGACAGTGTCGTCACCGGGACGGCGACCGTTCGGGAAGCCACCAAGGTCTTCAGCCAGCAGGCCAAAGGTGTGCTGATCCGCGGCAGCTGTCGCCGGGAAGGCTGTGTTCAGACGCAGCATTTCCGAAAGATCGGTTGCCGGATCAAAACCAGCGGCCTGGTTCACGCCCGGAAAACCGCTGAGGAACGCAGTCACAAGGTCATTGCGCGGGAAGTTCGAGGGCGCAATGTTGTCGGTGCCGAATTCACCATTGCCGTTGAACAGCACGTTGATCAGTGCGGGCAATGTGGGGTTGGTCACATAGACTGCCAGCGCTTCGTCACCGGTGGGCTCGGCTGCGTTGAACAGGTCCTTGTCGGGCAGGCCGATGACGACTTCGTTCACCAGAGGGTTGGACAGACGCGACTGCTGCACCCATGCACCGCCGTAGATCGAGGTGGCTTCGTAAGTCGGGCTTGGGTCTTCCAGCTCGGCCTGTGGCAGGCTGGCTGTTGTCCAGGCACCGATCACGGGCTCTTCACCTTGGGTCAGACATGCAATCGGCACTTCGATGGCCAGAGTGGTCACGTTGGCCTTGCCGATCAGATCGTCGTTCGCACGGTTCTGCACGATGCCGCCGGGGTTGAAGTTGGCGTCGTTATATTGCGGCCACAACGGGGAATCGGGCCCTTGGATTGGCACCAGATTGACCAGGTCGAAAATCTCGCCAAGGTTCACGGCAAATGCTTCTGCACGCTGTCCGGCAAAGACGCGGCCGGGTGCATCGCAGCCCGGAATGCTGACGTTGTCGTAGACATAGGCGTCTGCATATTCCGCATAGTTCGGGATGGTCTTGGTGCCGACGTTGTCCAGAGGTTTGACAAAGGTCGGGCCACTGTCGTTGGTCAGTGCAGCACGCGTGCCGCTGCGGCGGTCACCGGTGATCATCGTGACCGTGTAGCTTTCCGTTTCGCCCAAGGCGGCGGTCGGCTGGTCTGCGGTCACCGGACCGGCGGCACGCAGCGGGATCGAAACCATTTCACCGCCGATATCCAGCTGGACGCCGGTTCCGTTTACCAGAGAATTGTCGAACTGGAACTGAAACGTGATTTCTTCGTCGGCATCGGCATCGTTGCTGACGTGGATTTCATAGATCGCGTCGGGGTCCATCGTGAAGTAGTTCGGACCACCATAAGGCGCTTGCAGCGGCTGGTAGTTGGCGATCAAGGTCACGTAGTCGCCGCGACCTTCTTCATAGCTTTTGAACATGTAAAAATCGGTAGCGTCGATTTTGGGCTGCTCCGTGATCCCCGGAGCCTCGCGGTGAGACGACGCGGCGGATAGGGTCGCCGAGACGCATAATGCGCTTGCGCATGTGCCTCGCAACAAAGTTTGGACGGAAATTCTCATGGTTCACTCCCAGTTAAAATTATTAATCAATGACTGCGTGTTGGGCGCAATCTTTGGACGAGCGACCCTGCGGGCCTCCCTGTAGCCCTGTAGTCACGACACCCTCGCGAATTAGTTTCAGGCATTTGAAATTTAATCTGTTGTCTTTCTTGGCGGTCCACGGAAAGTCTGGGGGATGAACACCTTGCCGCTCTTGCCGACATCTGCCTTTTGGGTTGTCACTGTCATTCTCGCGGGCGTTCTTGCGCGTCTTGTCGTGATCGACCTGCGCACGCGACGCCTGCCGGACAAGTACACGCTGCCGCTGGTTCTTTTGGGGCTTGCGGTGAATGCCTACGGGCTGGGTGCGCTTCCGACAGCGGCGATCTGGGGGGCGATCACGGGCTATCTGGTTTTTTGGGCCATCGGCGCGTTCTACTTTCGCGCACGCGGGATAGAAGGGTTGGGTATGGGCGACGCGAAACTTCTGGCCGCAGCCGGGGCGTGGCTGGGCATTGCCATGTTGCCGATGCTGATCCTGATGGCAGCCACGGCGGCCCTTGTCTTTGCTCTGGCCGGAGGGCGGCGCGCGCGTGAACAGCTGGCGTTCGGGCCATGGCTGGCGGCGTCGTTCTTTGTTTTATGGGTGGCAGGGTCTGCGTGACCCGCCAAACACAACCGTCCCGCCCCCTGCGCCGGTCAGCTGCTTTGCCGTGAACTTAAAATCTTTACAAAAGTATTAAAGTAATACTTAATCGCCTCACATACTGTTTTGGGAGGAACAACATGTCTATCAAATCCATACTGCTTGCCAGTGCCGTTGCACTGTCGCCCTTTGCCGCTTCGGCGCAGGATATGACCATCGGCTTTTCACAGATCGGGTCTGAATCCGGTTGGCGCGCTGCCGAAACCACCGTGACCAGACAGCAGGCCGAAGAGCGTGGCATCACGCTGAAATTCGCGGACGCACAGCAAAAGCAGGAAAACCAGATTTCCGCATTGCGGTCGTTCATCGCGCAGGGTGTCGATGCAATCCTGATCGCGCCCGTTGTCGCAACGGGGTGGGACGGGGTTCTGGAAGAAGCGCAAGACGCCGACATTCCGGTAATCTTGATGGACCGCATGGTTGATGCATCCGAGGATCTTTATCTGACGGCGGTGACATCCGATCTGGTCCACGAAGGCGAAGTTGCGGGCCAGTGGCTTGTAGATACGCAGGCAGGCGAGGATTGCCGGATCGTCGAATTGCAGGGCACCACGGGATCATCCCCCGCCATCGACCGCAAGAAGGGTTTCGAGAACGCTATTGCAGGTCATGACAACCTTGAAATCGTGCGTTCGCAGACCGGTGATTTCACCCGTTCGCAAGGCAAGGTCGTGATGGAGAGCTTTCTCAAGGCCGAAGGCGGCGAGAACATCTGCGCGCTTTATGCCCACAACGACGACATGGCGGTCGGGGCCATTCAGGCGATCAAGGAAGCAGGCCTGAACCCCGGCGACGACATCAAGATCGTGGCCATTGACGGTGTGCCTGACGCCCATCTTGCCATCGCGAATGGCGAAATGAACGCGACGATCGAACTGACGCCGAACATGGCGGGCCCCGCGCTGGATGCGCTGATGGCCTACAAGACCGACGGCACGGTGCCGCCGAAGTGGATCCAGACAGAATCGCGTCTCTATACGGCGGCAGACGACAATCAGGCGATCTACGAAGAGAAGAAAGGTCTGGGCTACTGATCGGATAGAGCCTTTACAGGTTCGCCCCTTTCACATCGGATGACATCACGCACACCCTGCGTGGTGTCATCCAACGCCGCCAGACCCCGAGGACCCTTCGATGACAGACGAACGTCGCCCGATGCTTCAGGCCAAGGGCATTTCCAAATTCTTTCCCGGCACCGTCGCCTTGGACAATGTCGAACTGACCCTGCACGCGGGCGAGATTCACGCCCTGCTGGGCGAGAACGGCGCAGGAAAATCCACATTGATCAAGTGCCTGACAGGGGTTTACCGCCGTGACGGCGGCATGGTCGTGCTGGATGGCACCGAGGTCGATCCGACATCGACGCACCACAGCCAGACATTGGGGATAGGCACCGTCTATCAAGAGGTGAACCTGCTGCCCAACCTGACCGTGGCCGAAAACCTGTATCTGGGGCGCCAGCCGATGCGCGGCCCGTTTGTGGATCGCCGCCGGATGAATGCCCATGCCCGCGAGACCCTGCGTGACTATGGCATCAGGATCGACCCCGCGCAGCCGTTGGCGACCTATTCCGTCGCCATACAGCAGGTCGTAGCCATAGCCCGCGCGGTCGAGATGTCGGGCAAGGTTCTGATTTTGGACGAGCCGACGGCCAGCCTTGACCACGACGAGGTACAATTGCTGTTTTCGGTGATCCGGCGGTTGAAGGATCGCGGGCTGGCCGTGGTGTTCATCACGCATTTTCTGGATCAGGTTTTCGACATCTGCGACTGTGCCACAGTGCTGCGCAACGGTCAGGTCGTGGGGCGGCTCGACCTTGCGACAGCCAGCCGCAATGACGTCATCAGCCTGATGCTGGGCCGCCAACTGGCAGCACAGGTCCGTGCGCCAAAACCCGAAACGGCAGGCAAACCCCTGTTACAGATCGAAGGTTTGCAGAAGACCGGCATGTTGGGCAGCTTTAACCTTGACCTGCACGAAGGCGAGGTCATCGGGCTGGCAGGGCTGCTGGGATCAGGACGCACCGAGGCCGCAAACCTGATTTTCGGCGCGGTCAAGGCGGATCAGGGCAAGCTGCGCCTGCGCGGCAAGGACATTCAGGTGCGCAATCCACGCGATGCGGTGGCGCATGGGTTTGCCTTGTGCCCCGAAGATCGCAAGACCGACGGCATCGTCGGCGAACTCAGCGTGCGCGACAATATCGTGCTGGCGCTGCAGGCGCGGCAGGGCTGGATGCGCAAGGTGCCGCGCAAGAAGGTTGACGCCATCGCAGAGCATTACGTGCGCACGCTGGACATCCGGCTTGCCAATCTCGACATGCCGATCCGGCTGCTGTCGGGCGGCAACCAGCAAAAGGCGCTGCTGGCCCGTTGGCTGGCCACGGACCCCGACTTTCTGATCCTGGACGAACCGACGCGCGGCATCGACATCGGCGCACACGCCGAAATCATCGCGCTGATCGGGCGGCTGCAGCAAGACGGCATGGCTTTGCTGGTCGCCTCGTCCGAGATGGAGGAACTGGTTGCCTACGCAAGTCGTGTCATCGTGTTGCGCGACCGCAATCAGGTCAAGGAACTGACCGGCGACGAGATCACATCGGAGAACATCATTCGCGCCATCGCCGCCGACCCCCGGATGGAGGTGGCAGAATGATCCGCAATCCATTTCTGCGCCGTATCGCTCCGCAACTGATCATTCTTGGCATCGTGCTGGGGTTGAACGTTCTGGTGTTCCCCGACTTTTTCCATGTCGAAATGAAGAACGGCCGCCTGTTCGGCAACCTGATCGACGTTTTGAACCGTGGCGCGCCGACAGCCCTGCTCTGTGTCGGCATGACCCTTGTCATCGCGACCAAGGGGATCGATCTGTCGGTTGGTGCGGTCATGGCGATTGCCGGTGCGACGGCGGCCTCGCTGGTGGTCGACGGCAACCACTGGACAGTTGCCGTGATCGGCGCGCTGTCGGTCGGCGCACTTTGCGGCATGTGGAACGGGTTTCTGGTGGCATTCCTGCGCATCCAGCCCATCGTCGCCACGCTGGTTCTGATGGTCGCGGGGCGCGGCATTGCCCAGCTGATCACCGAAGGCACGATCCTGACATTCCTTGACCCCGGCCTGATCCATCTGGGCGCGGGCACGGTAAAGGGCGTCCCTACGCCGGTGCTGATCTGGCTTACGCTGGGGCTGTTCGTTGCATATTTTGTGCGGCGCACCGCGCTTGGCATGTTGATCGAAGCCATCGGCATCAACGAGGCGTCTTCGCGGCTTGCCGGGATCAACAGCCGTGTGTTGCTGGTGTGTGTCTACGTGGTTTCGGGCATCGGCGCGGCGATTGCCGGGATCATCGTCGCGGCAGACATTCAGGGTGCCGATGCCAACAACGCAGGCCTTTGGCTTGAGCTGGACGCGATCTTGGCGGTGGTGATCGGCGGCAACAGTCTGCTGGGTGGGCGGTTCTCGATCGTGGCATCGCTGTTGGGGGCGATGATCATCCAGTCGGTCAACTCGCTGATCCTGCTGTCGGGCATGCCGCCGGAGTTCAACCTGATCATCAAGGCGCTGCTGATCATCGCCATCCTTGTCATCCAGTCGCCCAAGGTTGCGCATCTTTTGTACATCCTGCGCGCCTCTGCGCCGCAATCGCACCCCAAACAACTGCCCCCGTTTAAAGAGAGCAAGCGATGATCCGCTCGACCCATCTTCCGCTGATTGTCACGCTGGCAACCTTTGTTCTGGCCTATGCGCTGTGCGCCTGGCAGTATCCCGCGATGCTGTCGCTGCGGGTGGTGGCGAACCTGTTGACCGACAACGCCTTTCTGGGCATCGTCGCGGTGGGCATGACCTTTGTGATCCTGTCGGGTGGCATTGATCTGTCCGTCGGGTCGGTCATCGCGTTCACCGGTGTCTTTCTCGCGGTGGTGCTGCGCGACACGACGATGCATCCGCTGATGGCCTTTGCGCTGGTGCTGGTCATCACCTCGGCCTTTGGTGCGGCGATGGGGTCGATCATCCATTACCTTGAAATGCCGCCCTTCATCGTCACCCTTGCGGGCATGTTCCTTGCGCGGGGTGCGGCCTATGTTCTGTCTACGGATTCCGTGCCCATCACCCACGAGTTCTATGACGCATTGCAGCAGGTCTATTGGAAAACGGCCAGCGGCGGGCGGTTCAGGCTGATCGGCGGCGTGATGATCCTGACCTTCCTTGTCGGTATTGTGGTGGCGCATCGCACGCGCTTTGGCCAGAACGTCTATGCCCTGGGCGGGGGAAGTGCGACGTCGCGGCTGATGGGCGTGCCGGTCGCATCGACCACAATCGGTATCTACGCCATCTCGGGCGGTCTGGCCGGACTGGCGGGGATCGTTTTTTCGCTCTATACCTCTGCGGGCTATTCATTGGCGACGGTCGGGGTGGAACTGGATGCCATCGCGGCGGTCGTCATCGGTGGCACGCTTTTGACCGGCGGCTTTGGCTTTATCGCGGGCACCTTCTTTGGCATCCTGATCATGGGATTGATCCAGACCTATATCGTGTTCGACGGCACGCTCTCCAGCTGGTGGACAAAAATCGTCATCGGAGGTTTGCTCTTTGCATTCATCCTTCTCCAAAAGGGACTGACTTGGGCATCGACAGCACGCAGAAAAGCAGCGACTGGCTTCGTCACGCCATCATGAGCTTTGTCCATTCCGGCGGACGGGACGAGCGCGCCTCGAACCATACGACATTTGTTGTCGACCAGTTGGGGCGTGGCATTGTCGCGGGTGAATATCCCGAAGGCACGATGATCCCGCTGGACCCGGACCTGTGCGAAATGTTCGGCGTGTCGCGCACCGTCGTGCGCGAGGCCAAGAAGACCCTGATCGCAAAGGGGCTGATCCAGTCCAAGGCCAAGGTCGGCACCCATGTGCGCAAGTCGGACGACTGGAACATGTTCGACGAAGACGTGCTGATG
>JAGXHB010000289.1 GCA_024636425.1 Roseobacter sp. | reverse complement strand
GGCCAGACGGAACTGGCGCAGGCCCTGCCGGGCGACCCATGCGCCAAGCGTGTTCACAATCTGCGGTTTGGGATACATGGTCGTCATGTAGCGCATGTGCTCGTCCGAATATTCGGCCATCCCCATCAACGCGGCGAAGGCGGGTCTTTGCGCGAGGGCGAAGGCATCGAAACCCGGTGCACCGACGGCAGCCATGATCTCGCGCGCGCGGTCGGCGCGGAAGTTCAGACAAAAAATTCCGTCACCGTCGCGGGCACCTTCATACCCTGCCAGGACCGCCGGCGTGATGAATTCGTCGCTTTCGCCGCGATCGTAAGCGGCCGTGACAGCGTCGGCAGCCGAAGCCGCAGTATCCCCCTTTGCGTCGACAAGGGCATCATAAGCCTTTGCGACCCGGTCCCAGCGGTTGTCACGGTCCATCGCGAAATAGCGCCCGATGACAGTGGCGATCTGAACGCCGGCAGGTAACTCTGCCACCAGCCCCTCAAGATAGCCAAGCGCCGACCGCGGTGCCACATCGCGCCCGTCTGTCAGCGCGTGGATCACGACCGGCACACCATGGGCATGCAACGCTTTGACGGCAGCAATCATGTGATTGACATGCCCGTGGACACCACCGTCCGACACCAGCCCCATCACATGCGCGGTGCCGCCTGTTTCTTTCATCTTCGCAATAAACGCCAGCAACGGTGGGTTTTGCGCAAACTCGCCGGTTTCAATCGCAAGGTCGATCTGGCCCAGATCCATGGCGACAACGCGGCCCGCGCCGATATTTGTGTGTCCGACCTCGGAATTGCCCATCTGACCCTGAGGCAGCCCGACATCCGGGCCGAAGGTTGTCAGCGTCGCATTCGGGCAGGTCGCCATGATCCGATCGAAATGCGGCGTATGGGCCAGACGCGGCGCGTTGCCTTCGATTTCATCCCGCAGGCCCCAACCATCGAGGATGCACAAAACGACGGGTTTGGGATGGGGCATCCGTGGACGGCTCCTGCTCGGCTCAAGGGGTTTGCGGTCTTTTAGCCCGAGATCGGTCAAGGGTGAACCCAATTCGGTGAAGATTACAAACTTGTAGACGACACACCGAGAAACCCGCGCGATCCCCTTGCTCTGACGGGCTGGTTTGGTCATAACAAACCCGCAAGAGAGCCGAGGACAATCCCATGACCATCGAAGCCCCAGAAACCCGCATTGTGAACACCTGGCGCGTGGCCTGCGACGGCAGCGAAGGGGCCTTGGGTCATCCGCGCGTCTGGTTGCAGATCCCGCAGGATCTGGGATGGGTCGAATGTGGCTATTGCGATTGCCGGTTCATCCATCAGGATTTCGAGGGCAAAGTCTGAGGACATTCGCCAAAACGCTTGGTATTCTGGCGCTCATACCGGCGTTTTATCTGATGCTCGCCATTATCGGAGCGGTCGTGCCCGGTGGCGCGGACCATGACGAGGGGCCCAAGACCCGCGAAATCCTGCTGGTCCATGGCCCGATCCACTATGACCTGCTTTTGCCGCTGGACGCTGAAACCATCGAAAAATTCACCCCCTTGGCGGCGCATGGCATCTGGCTGGACCATCCGGAGGCCCGCTGGCTGGTGATCGGCTGGGGCGCAGAACACTTCTATACGCAGACGCGCACCTACACCGATCTGTCATTGCCCGCGATCTTCAGCGGCATCACGGGTGACAGGACAGTGCTGCGCTTTGATATTGCGGGCGTTCTGGCAGAGGATCTGCCCGCCCGGCGCGTGCGCATGACCCAACAGCAATACGCCGCCCTGCTTGAGAGCATCTGGAGCAGTTTCGCGCTTGCGCCGGAGGGCACCCCCCAGCGTCTGGATGTCGCAGGGTATACCTCGTCAGATGGATTCTTCGCGGGCCTTGGGCGATTTAACATCCTGCGCACCTGCAATGTCTGGATCGGGGAACGCTTGCGCGCGGCGGGCTTGCGGTTCGGACTTTGGACACCGATGCCCCTGTCCGTCAGCCTGTCCTACGACCTCTACCAAGCAGAGTGACGCGGGGGACGGACGCTCCGCGGGGAGTTTATTTGGCAAAATGAAGCAGGGCGCGGGCGATATGTCTGCTGGCAGGCCAAGCCGGTTCATGGCAAAAGAAGGCCAAACACCCCAAGGGAGCGTCGTCATGTCCGGTACATTTGGCAAAGGTCATCATCTGCATCTGATCGACGGATCGGCTTTTATCTTCAGGGCCTATCACGCGTTGCCACCGCTGACGCGCAAATCCGACGGCTTGCCGATCGGTGCTGTTGCGGGCTTTTGCAACATGCTGCACCGCTATGTCGAAGGGAACACCGGGCCGGATGCGCCCACCCATGTGGCCGTGATCTTTGACAAGGGCAGCCACACCTTTCGCAATGATATGTATGACAAGTACAAGGCCAACCGCGAAGCCATGCCCGAAGACCTGCGCCCGCAGATCCCGCTGACGCGCACCGCCACCGAAGCATTCAATATCGCGTGCAAGGAAAAGGAAGGCTTTGAGGCGGATGACATCATCGCCACACTTGCCGTGCAGGCGCGCGCCGCCGGGGGGCGCTGTACCATCATCAGTTCGGACAAGGATCTGATGCAGCTTGTGGGCGGCGGCGTCGAGATGCTGGACGCGATGAAGAACAAGACCATCGACCGCGAGGGCGTTTTCGAGAAATTCGGCGTCTATCCCGACCGCGTCGTGGATGTGCAGGCACTTGCGGGCGATTCCGTCGATAACGTGCCCGGTGCCCCCGGTATCGGGATCAAAACGGCCGCCTTGCTGATCAACGAATACGGTGATCTTGACGCGCTGCTGGAGCGGGCCGGAGAGATCAAGCAGCCCAAACGCCGCCAGACCTTGATGGATCATGCCGACCAGATCCGCCTGTCGCGGCAGTTGGTTCTGCTGGACGAGAATACACCGCTCGATTTCACGATCGACGATCTTGAGGTGCGCGATCCTGATGCAGATAAACTGCTCGGGTTTCTGGCCGAGATGGAATTCCGCACCCTGTCCAAGCGCGTTGCCGAAGTACTGGGAAAAGAGGCGCCGGTGATCGAGGAGCCGACCGCACCCGAAGACGGACCTGCTGCCGAGGATGTTCCCTTTACCCCCGAAAACTATGAGCAGGTTTCAGACGCGGCAGCGCTGCAGGCGTGGATCGACCGGATCTATGACTACGGCTATGTGGCCGTGGATACCGAAACGACGGGACTGAATGAAATGACCGCCGAGCTGGTGGGCATTTCGCTGGCGGTGGAGCCGGGGCAGGCCTGCTATATCCCGCTGATCCACAAGGCGAACGGAGGCAGCGATCTATTCGGATCAGACGATCTGGCCGACGGTCAGATGCCCACCGAAGACGCATTGCGGATGCTGACGCCGATGCTGGAAGATCCCTCGATCCTCAAGATCGGGCAGAACATGAAATACGACCTCAAGATATTCGCGCAGATCGGCATCACCGTTGCCCCCATCGACGACACGATGCTGATGTCCTATGCGATGCACGCAGGTCTGCACGGTCACGGGATGGATGCCTTGTCCGAACGGTACCTGGGGCACACGCCAATCCCGATCAAACCCTTGCTGGGGTCGGGCAAGTCGGCAATCACCTTTGACAAGGTGCCGCTGGCCGATGCGGTGACCTATGCCGCCGAAGACGCCGACATCACCTTGCGGCTTTGGAAGACGTTCAAGCCGCAACTGCACCGCAGTCAGGTGACCAAGGTCTACGAGACGCTGGAGCGCCCGCTGGTGCCGGTTCTTGCGGGGATGGAGCGGTCGGGCATCAAGGTTGACCGGGACACGCTGAGCCGGATGTCGAACGCCTTTGCCCAGAAAATGGCCGGGCTGGAGGACGAGATTTTTGAAATGGTCGGCCGCAAGTTCAATGTCGGCTCGCCTGCGCAGGTGGGCGAAGTACTGTTCGAGGATATGGGGCTGGAAGGCGGCAAGAAGGGCACGAACGGGAAGTACTCCACCGGTGCCGACATTCTTGAGGATCTCGCGACCGAGCATGATTTCCCGCGCCGCATTCTGGACTGGCGGCAGCTGTCAAAACTGAAATCGACCTATACCGATGCGCTGCAGGACCATATCAACAAGGACACGGGCCGCGTGCACACGTCCTATTCCATCGCGGGCGCATCGACGGGGCGGCTCGCGTCAACCGATCCGAACCTGCAAAACATTCCGATCCGGTCAGAGGAAGGCCGCCGCATCCGCGAAGCCTTTGTCGCCGAGACCGGCAAGGTACTGGTGGCGCTGGATTATTCCCAGATCGAATTGCGCATTCTGGCGCATATCGCCGATATTCCCGAACTCAAGCAGGCGTTCAAGGAGGGTATCGACATCCACGCCCTGACCGCCTCCGAGATGTTCAACGTCCCGCTGGACCAGATGACACCCGACATCCGCCGCCAAGCCAAGGCGATCAACTTTGGTGTGATCTATGGCATCTCGGGCTTTGGTCTGGCGCGCAACCTGCGCATTCCGCGGGCCGAGGCGCAGGGGTTCATCGACCGCTACTTTGAACGATTCCCCGGTATTCGCGGCTATATGAACGACACCAAAGCGTTCGCGAAGGAGCACGGTTATGTGCAGACGCTGTTCGGGCGCAAGATCAATACGCCCGAAATCAGCGCCAAGGGGCCGCGTGCGGGTTTTGCCCAACGCGCCGCGATCAACGCACCGATCCAAGGCACTGCCGCAGACGTGATCCGGCGGGCAATGATCCGGATGCCCGATGCCATCAGGGACATGCCGGCCACGATGCTTTTGCAGGTACATGACGAATTGCTGTTCGAAGTGGAAAAGGGCGCAGAGGACGATCTGATCACCGCAGCCCGGAACGTGATGGAAAATGCAGCAGACCCGGTCGTGCATCTGGATGTCAAACTCACGGTCGATGCAGGGATTGGCGCAAATTGGGCGGAAGCCCACTGATCGCGAAAATCGGATGGAACAAAATGACGCGAACCAAGTTAATTCCGCGTTTCTTTGGAACCTAATGAAGGGTGAAGCCATTGTTTCCCTAATTGTGCGCCTCTATTCCGAGGCGTTCAATGCATAAAAACGAGGGAAAAATGGACAAGAAAAATCTTCCATCGCTACCTCTGGCCTTGTTGCCAGTTGTCTTGACACTGGGCCTTCTGGCTCTGCAATTATTTTACTATGGTGACTTTACCCCGCATATTCCACTGATCCTTGGTCTGGCCATCACCTCCCTTCTGGGCGTGCTGCGTGGCCAGGGCTGGATGGATATCCGCGAAGGGATATTTCACGTCATTCACGTCTCGATGCCGTCGCTTGCCGTTCTCATTGTCGTGGGGATGATCATCGGGGTCTGGATCGCCTCCGGCACCGTGCCGACATTGATCTACTATGGTCTGACGCTGCTCAACCCGTCGATCTTTCTGGCCGCTGCCATGATCTTGTGTGCGGTGGTGTCGTTGTCGCTGGGAACCAGTTGGGGCACGGTCGGGACAATCGGTCTAGCGCTGATGGGCATTGGCGCGGGCTTTGGTATTCCGGCCTACTGGACTGCGGGTGCAGTGGTATCGGGCGCATTCTTTGGTGACAAGATCTCGCCGCTGTCCGACACGACCAACCTCGCCCCTGCCGTGACCGGGACCAACGTTTTCGATCACATCAAGAACATGCTGCCAACGACGGTGCCTGCGATGTTGATCGCGCTGGTGATCTATATTCTGGTCGGTTTCATGATGATTGACGGTGCCGCCGGTGACGTCAGCAGCATTGAGCAGATCACATCCGGTCTGGCAGAACGCTTTGACCTGGGCCTTGTGCCGTTGATCCCTGCCTTGATCGTTATTGTCCTGGCGCTGATGAAACAGCCGCCGTTGCCATCGCTTTTTGCCGGTGTTCTGGCGGGTGCGCTGATTGCGATCTTCTGGCAAGGTGCGGGCGTTCATGACGTTTTCGCCTTTGCGCAGTCGGGCTTCACCATTGATACAGGTATCTCCGACATCGACAGCCTGCTGAACGCGGGGGGTATCCAGTCGATGATGTGGACCATCTCGCTGATGCTGATCGCACTTGGCTTTGGGGGCGCGCTTGAGCGTACAGGCTGCCTTGAGGCGATCATCATGGCCATCGTCAGCCGTGTGAAAAGCTTTGGTGCCGTGCAAAGCTCCGCCATCGGGACAGCATTTGCGACCAACATGGTAGCGGGTGACCCCTATATCTCGATCGCGCTGCCCGGCCGCATGTATGCACCGCTTTATCGGGGGATGGGCTATTCCACGCTGAACCTGAGCCGTGCCGTCGAAGAAGGTGGCACCTTGATGAGCCCGCTGATCCCGTGGAACGCTGGTGGTGCCTTTGTCATCTCGGCGCTTGGTCTGGGTGTGATGGACGGCAATCTGACCAATCTGCTGTACATCCCGCTTGCCTTCGCCTGCTGGACCGCCCCGCTGATCGGCGTTTTTTACGCTGTGACGGGTCTGTTCTCGCCCAAGGCGACGGATGAAGACCGCAAGGATTGGGAAAAATCCGGTGAAGATGTGATGGATCTGGGCGATCACGAGCTTGCCTACGAGGAAGAGCCCAAGACGGCATAAGCCTTGCCATCCGTCAAACGATGAAAGCCGCGGCACCCTAGGGTGTTGCGGCTTTCGCATTTTAGGGCGCTAGGGACGCACCAGCTTTGCCACGATCCGCCGCGTGAGGGGTGCGACAACCAGCACCGTTGGAAACGCGACGAGCCAGCTTGTCAGCCACGCCCCCATCCATAGCCCGATAATCCCGTCAGCCGGACCAGCCGCGCGAAACGTCGCAATGCCCGAAACGATCAGGGACATCAGCCCCGACAGGATAAGCCCGAACAAGACGGGGGCCGCACGCGCAGGGATCATAGCATTTTCATCCAGTTCAAACTGTCTTCGGTCTTGGGTCCGGGGTGGTATTCGCCGCTGATCCAGCCGGTATAGCCACTGTCCGCAATGCGCGCGAAAAGGCGCTTGAAGTCTACCGTTCCCGACCCCGGCGTCGTACGCTCCGGCGCATCACCGATCTGCACATGCGCGATGATATCGGCATAGTCATCATAGACGGCAACGGCATCGCCGTGGATCATCTGCGCATGATAGCTGTCATATTGCAGGGCAACATTGGGCATCGCAACGGCGGCCAGAACACGGCGCGCCAAGGCATAATCGTTCAGAAAATACCCGGGCATCGCGACAGGGTTCAGCGGCTCGATCGTCAGGGTCAGGCCCTTGGGTGCCCTTTGTGCGGCCCAGATCAAGTTGTCGACAAAGGTCTGATATGCCTGCTCGCCCGACGCCTCCCCGGTCATGATGTGCAGAAAACGCACGTTCAGCGCCTCGGCAAAGCGGTAGGCGCGCGTCACATCAGACCGGAACCGCACCGCGAGATCCGGCACTGCGGCGAACCCGCGCTGGCCACCGGTGTAGTTTGGCGGCGGCGCGTTCATCAAGATCAGCTCCAGCCCGTTCGCTGTGCAGGCCCGAAGTGTTTCTTTGGCCGCCGTATCATAGGGAAATAGCACCTCGACAGCCGTAAAGCCCGCCGCAGCGGCAGCCTCAAACCTGTCCAGATAGGGCAGCTCGGGCCAAAGCAGGCTAATGTTCGCGGCTGGAATCATCGTTGTCGGACATGTTTATGGGACGTTTGAGCCTTCTCTAGCAAAAACGCCCCATAAAACCAGCTTTTATTGCAGCTTTACTGAACGTCTCGGGGGAGTTCGTCGGAAGGAATGATGCCAAAGAAAGCACCGCCGGACCACACCCCGAACCAGCCATCGTGATGCACGCCCAGATCCACAAGCCGGTAAAAGCTCTTGCGGTCGATCAGCGCTTCGAGATTGCGGCGCACCCGCACATAGGGCGACGGCTCCCCGCTGTCGTCATCGCGCACGAAACGCAACGGCAGATCCGGCCCTGCAACCGCGACATCTTCAAGATTGGTCTGAAAGGTCAGAACCTGATCGCGGCCTTCGCCCTTGGCCTCGAAATCAATCGCGATAAAAGGGGCGTCTTCGACGGTGATGCCGACCTTTTCAACCGGGGTCACAAGGAAGTACTTGTCGTCCTCGCGGATCAGAATCGACGCGAACAGCTTTACCAGCCCTTTGCGCCCGATCGGCGTTCCTTCGTAAAACCAGGTGCCGTCCCGCTTGATCTGCATGTCCAGATCCCCGCAGAATGGGGGGTTCCACTTTTCAACAGGCGGCAATCCGCGTGTTTTGGAGGCAGATATAGATGCGGCAAGGCCTTCTGCGGTTGGGGTAACAGTATTTTGTCCACTCATTGCTTTTGCCATTTCCTGTTCGCGAGATACACTTACTTGTAGACGATATAATCCAGAGGACGCAAAAGTCATGACCGCAGCCCCCGATATGGTAGACGACATCGAAACGCTTGGCGAGAAGCTGGCGCTGGCGAAGGCGTCCATCACGAACAGATTTATCGGTCAGGAACGTGTCGTCGACCTGACGCTGACCTCGTTGCTATGTGGCGGTCACGGACTGCTGATCGGTCTGCCGGGTCTGGGCAAAACACGGCTGGTCGAGACGCTGTCGACCGTTATGGGGCTGGATGGCAACAGGGTGCAATTTACGCCCGACCTGATGCCCGCCGACATTCTGGGGTCGGAGGTGCTGGACACCGCCGCCGATGGCAGCCGTGCATTCCGCTTTGTCGAAGGTCCGATCTTCTGTCAGCTTCTGATGGCAGACGAGATCAACCGCGCGTCGCCGCGCACGCAATCCGCGCTGTTGCAGGCGATGCAGGAAAAGACCGTCACTGTGGCTGGCAAGGACCGTCCGCTTGGCAAGCCGTTTCACGTTCTCGCCACGCAAAACCCCATCGAACAGGAAGGCACATACCCGCTTCCCGAAGCGCAGCTTGACCGTTTTCTGGTGCAGATCGACGTAGCCTACCCCGATCGCAAGACCGAACGCGACATTCTGCTGGCCACGACCGGCGACATGGACGCACAGGCGACCGCCGTTTTCACAACGCAAGAGTTGCTTGACGCGCAAAGCCTGCTGCGGCGGATGCCGGTGGGCGACAGCGTGGTCGAACTGATCCTTGATCTGGTCCGTGCCTTTCGTCCGGGTGAACCTGACGCCAGCCAGCGTGTTCGTGAAACCGTCGCCTGGGGGCCCGGCCCGCGTGCGGCACAGGCATTGATGCTGACGGTGCGCGCCCGCGCGCTGCTGCAAGGGCGGCTGGCACCTTCGGCCGAAGACGTCCTTGATATGGCGCGTCCGGTTCTGACGCACCGGATGGCGTTGAATTTTGCCTCCCGTGCGCGTGGCGACAGCCTGCATGATCTGATTGATGCCACCGCAACCAGCCTGTCCGGGAAAAAGGTCGCCGCGTGACCGACCCCATTGCCCTTCGCGCCGGTGCCGAAAGCGAAGCGGCGCGGTTTCCTGCACTACTGGCCCGTGCCGAACATCTGGCAGGGGCAGTTCTGCTGGGCGCGCATGGCCGCCGCAGGGCCGGGGTGGGTGATGATTTCTGGCAATACCGCCCGGCACAGGTAGGCGACAGCCGCCGCCGGATTGATTATCGGCGCTCCGCCATGGGTGATCAGGAATTTGTGCGCGAGCGTGAATGGCAGATCGCCCAGTCGGTCATGTTGTGGGTCGATCAGGGTGCGTCAATGCGCTTTGCCTCCGACGCCAAACTGCCGCACAAGGCAGACCGCGCGCGGCTTCTGGGTCTCGCGCTTGCGATTCTCTTGCAGCGCGGCGGCGAACGCGTCGGACTGACCGGCACTGCCTTGCCGCCACGGTCGGGCAGACCGCAGATCCTGCGGCTGGCGGAGATGTTCAGCCACGATGACGGCGCGGATTATGCGCCGCCCGAACACCGCGCAATGATCCCCCATGCGCGGGCCGTTTTTATCTCCGATTTCATGGGCGACCTCAGCGGGGTCACGCTGGCGCTGACCAAGGCCGCCGACCGTGGCGTGCGCGGCGTGCTGCATCACGTGCTTGACCCGTCGGAGGAGGCGTTTCCCTTCACCGGGCGCACGATCTTTGAAAGCATGGGCGGCACGTTGAGCCACGAGACGCTCAAGGCGAACGACCTGAAATCCCGCTATCTGGAACGGCTTGCCGAACGTAAAGCCGAGTTGCAGCGCCTCTGTGCCGTGACAGGGTGGCGGTATGGCTTGCATCACACGGACGCATCTGCGCAATCGGCACTTCTTTGGCTTTATTCAGCCTTGGACACACGGGCGGGGGCGGCAGCATGACGATACTGGGCGGCATCGGATTTACGGCACCCTGGCTGTTGCTGGGGCTTGCGGCACTGCCTGTACTTTGGCTGATCCTGCGCGCGGTTCCGCCTGCACCGATCCGCCGCCGCTTTCCCGGCGTCGCCCTTCTGCTTGGCCTCAAGGATGACGAAAGCGTGTCTGACCGCACACCGTGGTGGCTGCTGCTGCTTCGGATGCTGGCGGTTGCGGCGATCATCATCGGGCTTGCCGGTCCTGTTCTGAACCCTGACGAACAGCAGGCGGATGGGTCAGGCCCCTTGCTGATCGTGCTTGACGGATCCTGGGCCGGGGCCACCCGCTGGCCCCAGCAGGCCGAGGCGATTGACGCACAACTGACCCGTGCCGCGCGTGCGAACCGTACCGTCGGTTTCCTCAGCCTGACCCGTCCCGAAGAACCCGCGTTTCAATCCGCCGATGTCTGGCGCACCCGTCTGGCAGGGTTGCAGCCCGAGCCCTGGCAGCCGTCCGAAGCGAATATCCAGCGCGCGACCGAGATTTCCGAGACGCTTGATGCCTTTGACACGCTTTGGTTCAGCGACGGGCTCAATTTTGAAGGACGGGCCGATATGCTTGCGGCGCTGGAAAGTCGTGGCTCGGTCGAGGTGTACCAGACCGCGGTCAACGTGCTTGCGATGGCCCCCGCCACCTACGAAGATGGCGCAATCACCCTGACCGCGAAGCGCGCCCTTGCAGGAGAGACGCGCGAGGTGACGGCCAACGCACAAGGGCGCGACCCGGCTGGCAACATCCGTATCCTTGCCTCTGTACCGCTGGTCTTTGAGGACGGCGCGACCACTGCCACCGCACAACTCTCCTTGCCATCCGAACTGCGCGCGCGGATCACGCGGTTCGATATTGCCGGCCAACGCTCTGCCGGGGCAACGACGCTTGTTGACGACGGGCTCAGCCGCCGCGAGGTCGGACTGATTGCAGGGCGCGATGATCGTGAGGGGCTGGAGCTGCTGTCGCCGCTGCACTACATCGAACAGGCTTTGGAACCGACTGCGGAACTGATCGACGGATCTCTTTCGGAGATTCTGCCCGCCAACCCCGACGTGATCGTGCTTGCCGATGTGGCCACGCTGTCGGAGGCCGAAGAAGCACCCCTGATCGAATGGGTCGAAAACGGTGGGATGCTGGTGCGGTTTGCGGGACCGCGCATCGCCGCCAGTGACATTTCGCGCGATACCGAAGACCCGTTGATGCCCGTGCGTCTGCGTGCTGGCGGCCGCAGCGTCGGCGGCGCGATGAGTTGGGGAGAGCCCAAATCGCTCGACAGTTTCCGCGACACCTCTCCGTTCTTCGGGCTTGAGGTGCCGCAGGATGTCGTTGTGTCGGCACAGGTCGTGGCGCAGCCCGATCCGACCCTGTCGGACCGCGTGATCGCATCCCTGAGCGATGGCACGCCATTGGTGACCCGCAAGACGATGGGACAAGGGCAGGTGGTGCTGTTTCACGTCACGGCATCCGCCGAATGGTCCACCCTGCCGCTGTCGGGGCTGTTCGTGCAGATGATGGAAAGGTTGGCGATCTCGGCATCCTCTGCCAGCATGGACGCGCAGGACTTGGAGGGCACGACGTGGACGCCGCTGCGCGTGATGGACGGGTTCGGCTTGCTGGAAGATGCCGGCACCCTGCCGGGCGTGGATGGTGCCGATCTGGCTGGTGCAGCCGCAGGGCCGGATCTGCAACCGGGGATCTATGCCTCGAACGACCGCCGGATCGCGCGCAATGTCGTGACCGCCGACACCGAAATCACGCCAGCGACATGGCCCGCAGGCATCCCCGTCCGCGGGCTGAGCGTCGCACCGGAGCAACCTCTGGCCGGGTGGCTGCTGAGCCTTGCGATCCTGTTGTTGCTGGCCGACGTGATAGCGTCGCTGTCGCTGTCGGGTCGCTTGCGCAAACGCGGTGCGGCGGCGGCATCCATCGTGCTGGCTTTTGTGTTGCAGATGCCCGCCCCGGCGACCGCGCAAACGGCGGATCAATTCGCCCTCAATGCGACAGCGGAGATGACGCTTGCCTATGTGATCACCGGCAACAGCGCCGTTGATGAAATGTCCGAAGCGGGATTGCGCGGTCTGTCGGATACGCTGTACTTCCGCACGTCCGTCGAACCTGCAGGCCCCATCGGTGTCGACTTGGAGGCAGACGAACTGGCGTTTTTCCCGATCCTGTATTGGCCCATCACGCCTGAACAGCCCCGCCCCTCGGGCGACGCCTATGCCAAGCTGAACGAATATCTTCGATCGGGTGGCATGATCCTGTTTGATACGCGGGACGCCAATATCGCGGGTTTCGGCGCGGCCAGCCCGAACGGACGCAAGCTTCAGGATCTTGCCGCACCGCTGGATATTCCTCCGCTGGAGCCGCTGCCGGAAGACCATGTTCTGACCCGGACGTTTTATCTGTTGCAGGATTTCCCCGGTCGCCACACTGGCCGCGATGTTTGGGTCGAAGCGTCGCCTCCTGACGCCGAACAAATCGAAGGCATGCCATTTCGCAACCTGAATGACGGTGTGACGCCGGTGGTGATTGGCGGGAACGACTGGGCCGCCGCCTGGGCCGTTTCGTCCAACGGTGCGCCGATGGTGCCGGTCGGGCGGGGTTTTGCCGGCGAACGGCAGCGGGAACTCGCGTATCGCTTTGGGGTCAATCTGGTCATGCATGTGCTGACCGGCAACTATAAATCCGATCAGGTCCATGTGCCTGCGCTTTTGGACAGGTTGGGCCAATGACATCGACAATCGTATTTGATCCGCTGATCCCGCTTTTCCTGTTGGCCATCGTCGGCGCGGTCGCACTGGCTGCCGTCATCCTCGCGCTGGTGCGGGGCTTGCAAGGATGGGCGCTGCGCGGGCTGGCAATGCTGGTGGTGATCGCCGCCTTGTCCGGCCCGTCCGTTCAGCAAGAAGACCGCGCGCCGCTGACCGACATCGTTATCCTGCTTGAAGACAACAGCGCCAGCCAGTCCTTGGGTGATCGCGCAAACCAGACCAGCGACGCCGCCGATGCGCTGGCCGCGCAGATCGAAGGGCGCGAGAACACCGAACTCCGGCGCATTGCGGTGCCTGATGGTGAAGGTGACGCAGGCACGCAAATCATGACCGCGCTGAGCGAGGCGTTGGCCGAAGAACCCCGCGCCCGGATCGCGGGCGTGCTGGCAGTCAGCGACGGGCGCATCCATGATGCCGATCTGCCCATCGATCTGCCCGCCCCGATGCATCTGCTGATGACCGGCGAAGACACGGATTGGGACCGGCGGCTGTCGGTGCGCAACGCGCCTGCCTTTGCCATTATCGGCGAACCGGTGACACTGACCTTGCGCATTGATGATATGGGGGCGGCTCCTGATGATGGCGGGCTGACGCAGCTTGATATTTCGGTGGATGGCGAAGATGTGCAGTCATTCAACGTCCCCATCGGTCAGGATATCGAGCTGCCGGTGACGCTGCCGCATGGCGGGCGCAACGTCATCCGCTTTTCCCTGCCCGAAGCGCCGGGCGAACTGACCGACCGCAACAACGCGGCGTTGATCCAGATGAACGGCGTGCGCGACAGGCTGCGGGTCTTGCTGGTCAGTGGCGAGCCCCATCAGGGGGGGCGGACATGGCGCAACCTGCTGAAATCCGACAGTTCGGTCGATCTGGTTCATTTCACGATCCTGCGCCCGCCGGAAAAGCAGGACGGCGTGCCTGTCGACGAGCTGTCGCTGATCGCCTTCCCGACGCGCGAACTTTTCATGGAGAAGATCGAGGATTTCGATCTTATCATCTTTGACCGCTACAAGCGGCGCGGCATCCTGCCATCGCTTTATCTTGAGAATGTGGCGAATTATGTCCGCAACGGCGGTGCCGTATTGGTGGCGGCGGGTGCCGATTTCGCCAGCGCCGACAGCATTTATCGCTCCCCCTTGGGGTCGGTACTGCCGGCAACCCCCTCTGCCCGCGTGGTCGATGAACCTTATCTGCCGGTGGTGTCGGATCTTGGCAAGCGTCACCCCGTCACCACGGACCTGCCCGGAAACGGCGACTGGGGCCGGTGGCTGCGCCAGATAGACGTGACAGATCCGCAAGGC
>JAGXHB010000044.1 GCA_024636425.1 Roseobacter sp. | reverse complement strand
GCGCGAGGTGGAGGAGGTTCTGCTGACCCATGCGGATATCGTCGAGGCATCTGTCGTTGGCCGGCCCCACCCCGAATGGGGCGAGGAGGTCGTGGCCTTCGTGGTCGGCAGCGCGCCTGACGCCGAACTTGATACCCTTTGTCTGGAGCACATCGCACGCTTCAAACGGCCGAAAAGCTATATCCGGCTCAGCGCGCTGCCCAAAAACAATTATGGCAAGGTGCTGAAGACCGAGTTGCGTGAGATGTTGAAAGACTAGGCCGCACAGGGGGGAGGACGCGGAAAATTTGAAATTTTCCGGACCGGAGTTTTTCAAAAACTCCGGCACCCTTCCCCTCGGCTGCGCCTAGATGGCCAGGTATTCCGACCGAAGCTCGGCATTGTTCAGCACCTCTTCGGCGGAGCCGTCAAAGACCACGCCGCCGGTATCGAGAATGACCGCACGGTCCGCCAGCCTCAGCGCCCGCACAGCGTTTTGTTCGACCAGGATGGTCGTGATCCCCTGTTGCTTGATCAGGGTCAGCGTCTTTTCGATCTCGTCAACGATCACGGGTGCCAGCCCTTCGTAGGGTTCGTCCAGCAGCAGAACCTTGATGTCGCGGGCCAGCGCACGGGCGATGGCAAGCATCTGCTGTTCGCCCCCCGACAGGGTCACGCCCTCTTGCTTGCGACGTTCCTTGAGGCGCGGGAAAAGCTCATAGATCCGTTCCAGCGACCAACCGATGGGCGGGGCGATCTGCGCGAGCTGCAGGTTCTCTTCGACCGTGAGGCCCGCAATGATGCGGCGGTCTTCGGGTACCAGCGCCAGACCGTTTGCCGCCGCTTCGTGACTGGCCATCTTGTGCAGAGGCTTGTGGTCAAGCCAGACTTCGCCCTTGCGCAATTCGGGGCTTCCGATCTGGGCAATGGCGCGCAAGGTAGATGTCTTGCCCGCGCCGTTGCGGCCCAGCAGAGCCAAAATTTCGCCTTCGTGGACGTTAAAGCTGACGCCCTGCACGATGTAGCTTTCGCCGTAATAGGCATGAATGTCCCAGACGGACAGGAACGCAGGCGCGGTCGAGGCGTGGTTGGCGTTTTTCGAAAAGTCAGGTTTGGTGTTCATGTTCTTGTCCTTGAAAGCCGGAGCAAAAGGAGGCGCGGTTTACGCCGCATCCTGGGATTCGCCCAAGTAGGCTTCGCGCACCTTGGGGTGCCCTTTGATCTTGTCTGGCGTGTCTTCGACCAGTGGTGTGCCCTGCGCCAGCACGGTGATCCGTTCAGCCAGCGAGAATACCACATGCATGTCGTGTTCGATGATGGCGATGGTGATGTTGCGCTCTTCCTTGATCTGTTTGAGCAGATCAATCGTGTTGTTGGTATCCGCGCGCGCCATTCCGGCGGTGGGTTCGTCCAGCAGCAGCAATCGGGGATCCTGCGACAGGCACATCGCGATTTCCAGCCGCCGCTTGTCGCCGCGCGACATGGAGGCTGCGGGCATGTGCCGTTTGTCCGCGAGCTTCATCTCGACCATCATCTCCTCGGCTTTGTCGAGAATGTCGCGCTGACTGGTGACGCGGGTCAGCGCATTGAGCTCGAACGACCCATCGCGCTTGGCGAAGCAGGGGATCATCATGTTTTCCTGCACGCTCAGATCGCCGAAAATCTCGGGCGTCTGAAACACGCGGGAAATGCCCATCTGATTGATCTCGTAGGGTTTACGCCCCAGCACCGACTGCCCGTCAAACATGACCGACCCGGTATCGGGGATCAACTTGCCGACAAGACAGTTGAGCAGGGTCGATTTTCCCGCCCCGTTCGGCCCGATGATTGCGTGGACAGAATTTTCCACAATGCTGAGGTTCACATCGTTGAGCGCCTGCAACCCGCCGAAGCGTTTGCCGACATTCTTGACTTCGAGAATGGCCATCTGTTCAGCTCCTTATTCTGCGGGGGTTGTTTTGCCGTCAGGCGTTTCAGACCGGGATTTCCTGCGGAACATGCGTCCGATACGTTGACCGCCTTCGACAAGACCACCGGGCAGGAAGATCACCACCAGCATGAACATCAGGCCCAGCGTCAGATGCCAGCCCTTGCCCACGAAGGGATAGATGATCGCCACAAAGAAATCCTGCAGCCCGTCCGGCATGAAGGCGAACCAAGCCTGCAGGACGCCCTCGTTGATTTTTGAGAAGATGTTCTCGAAATACTTGATGAAGCCTGCGCCCAGAACCGGCCCCAGAAGGGTGCCCGCACCGCCCAGGATCGTCATCAGAACGACTTCTCCGGACGCGGTCCATTGCATGCGGTCCGCACCGGCCAGAGGGTCCATCGACGCCAGCAGACCACCGGCAAGACCCGCATACATCCCCGAGATCACAAATGCGGCGAGGGTGTAGGGGCGTGTGTTCAATCCGGTATAGTTCATGCGCTGCTGGTTCGATTTCACCGCCCGCAACATCATGCCGAAGGGCGACCGGAAGATGCGGATCGAGATATAGAAGGCGAGCAGCAGCAGGATGGCACAGAGATAATATCCCACCGAGAAGGTGAACGACCAGTTGCCGAGCGCGATCGTCGTGGAATCATTCATCTGCGCGCCGAAAAGGTTGGGGTAGGTGGCGGCGCTGGCACCGTCCAGAATGCGCGGATCGTTCAGCGAGAGTTGTAGTCCTGTCTCGCCATTCGTCAGGGGCGTCAGTACCGAATAGGCAAGGTTGAACGACATCTGCGCAAAAGCCAGCGTCAGGATGGAGAAGTAGATGCCTGACCGCCGCAGCGAAACATACCCGATGAGCACCGAGAACAGACCGGCCACGACCACCGACAGCATGATCGCAGGAATGACATTCAGCGACAGAAGCTTGAACATCCACACCGCGGAATAGCTGCCGACGCCAAGGAAGGCGGCATGGCCAAAGCTGAGATAGCCGGTCAGGCCGAACAGGATGTTGAACCCGATGGCGAAAATTCCGTAGATCACGAAGCGTTGCATCAGGTCCGGGTAGCCCGCGTTGAACTGCGACATTCCCGAACCAGAGGGGAAGGGGTTGAGGATGATCGGCGCTGCGAGGGTGATGACAGCCACGACCAACAGCAGAGACAGGTCTTTCTTGGTAAGTGCGAGCATGGCTTAGTCCTCCATCACGCCTTTGCGACCCATCAGGCCGCGCGGACGTGTCAGCAAAATAATGATTGCGACGAGATAAATGATGATCTGGTCGATACCGGGCAGGATGTTCTTGATCTCGTTCATCGAGGCGAAGGATTCGAGGATCCCCAGCAGAAAACCCGCCAGAACCGCGCCGGGCAACGACCCCATGCCGCCGACGACGACCACGACGAAGCTGAGCACGAGAAAGTCCATGCCCATGTGATAGTTGGGCGAATTGATCGGCGCATACATGACGCCGGCAAGTCCTGCGACGGCTGCCGCGATCCCGAACATGATGGTGAACCGCTTGTCGATATTGATCCCCAGCAGGCCCACGGTTTCGCGGTCTGCCATACCGGCACGCACGACCATCCCGAAGGTGGTGAACTGCAAAAAGGCAAACACGCCGCCGATGATCAGTGCAGAGAAGGCGAAGTAAATCAGGCGCCAGTAGGGGTAGATGACCGCATTGGGGTCAAAGCCAAGCAGCACGCCGAAATCGAATGACCCGCGAAACGCCTCTGGCGCAGGGGTCGGGATGGGGTTCGCACCGTAGAAGTATTTGATCACTTCCTGCAGCACGATCGCGAGGCCGAACGTCACGAGGATCTGGTCGGCGTGAGGGCGCTTGTAGAAATGCTTGATCAGGCCGCGCTCCATGATGAAGCCCACGGCAAGCATGATCGGAACTGCAAACAGGATCGCGAGCGGAACGGCCCAATCGACCATCCACGCACCGGCATCCTCGCCGAACCAGTCAACGACATACAGAATATCATCGAATTTCGGATTGCCCAGAAAGTCGGTGCCTGTTGGCTCTGTTGCCTTGTGGCTCATGTTGAAAAGCTTGCTGAGGGTCACAGCACAAAAGGCGCCGATCATGAAGATCGCGCCATGGGCAAAGTTGACGACACCCAGGGTGCCAAAGATCAATGTCAGGCCAAGCGCGATGAGCGCATAGGCGGAACCTTTGTCCAACCCGTTGAGAAGTTGCAAAAGAATGGCGTCCATCGCGGTGCCCTCGAAATTTTAAGAAGTGAAAGGCGGATGAAATCCACCTGCAAGAGGTGGCAGGGGTTTCCCCCTGCCATGGTCTTGAGCTTACGCGCCGGGGTTACATTCGCCCAGATCGCCACCCGCGAACATCGGGTGATCCACGTCATAGGAAACCTGCTCGGTCGGTGTGACCTCGACGATTTCCACCAGATCGAATTCGTTCTCGGGGTTTTCCTTGCCGCGCACGACGACAACATCCTTGAAGCACTGGTGGTCGCCCGCACGGTACAGCGTTGGACCGTTGCCCAGACCGTCGAATTCGAAGTCCGCGAGGGCTTCGCCAACGGCGCAGGGGTTGAACGAACCGGCACGGGCCACCGCATCCGCATAAAGCAGCGTTTGCGCATAGCATGTCTGTGCTGCCTGGCTGGGTGGGAAGCCGTACTTCTCGCCGAAGGACTGCACGAAAGCGTTTGTGCCCTTGTAGCGGTCGCCCTTTTCGTTCTCGAGCTTCCAGTCCCAGTTCTGCGACCCGACGATGCCGGCGATATTCTTGCCCGCACCTTGTGCCATCAGCTCGGAGTAAAGCGGCACGACGATTTCAAAGTTCTTGCCGTTGATCTGCTTGTCGCGCAGGCCGAACTGAACCGCGTTGGTCAGCGAGTTGACCATGTTCCCGCCGTAGTGGTTCAGGATCAGAACATCGGCACCGGAATTCAGCACCGGCGCGATATAGGAGGAGAAGTCAGTCGCCGCGAGTGGCGTCAGCACGTTGTTCACGGTGGACCAGCCCAAAGCCTCGGTCGAGGCTTGAATGGATTCCTGCTGCGTCCAGCCCCAGGTATAGTCTGCCGTCAGGTGATACGCTGCGCGGTCCTCGCCATACAGCTCTTTCAGAACCGGCGCGAGGGCGGCTGCGGACATGTAGGCGTTGAAGAAGTGGCGGAAACCATTGGCCTTCTTGTCCTTGCCCGTGGTGTCGTTGGAATGCGTCAGACCGGCCATGAAGACCACACCTGCCGACTGGCACAGATCCTGAACCGCAACAGCCACGCCCGACGACGACCCGCCCGAGATCATGATTGCGCCGTCTTTTTGGATCATCGACTGGGCTGATGCGCGCGCCGCGTCGGATTTCGTCTGGGTGTCGCCGGTCACGAACTGGACCTTCTTGCCCATAATCCCGTCGCCCTTGAGCTCTTTCGAGCTGAAGGTGTTCAGCATGCCGCCGTCGCCCATCCCGTTCAGGTGTTCCACCGCCAGCTCGAAGGCGCGCAGTTCGTCAGCACCTTCGTCGGCATAGGGGCCGGACTGTGGAACGTTGAAGCCGAGGGTCACGGTGTCGCCTGTTGGCGCGTTGGTAAAACCGGTATGTGCCGCAGCACTCAAATACGTCGGCAACGCCAGACCAGCACCGGCAACAGCGCCGGTTTTGATCACGCCACGACGTGTCAGATTCGAAAATGACATGTAGTTCCTCCCAAGATTTGAAATCGCAGCATGGTTATGGTCCAGGTCTGCAATGCACAGAGGTGCAAATATGATATGAAGCGAAAACTGAAAACCAAGCAATAAGCCCCTTGATAAAAACACTTATTCTGTAAATATATTCTCAGTATTCGGTTGGATACTGTAAAGTTCATGATACTGCAGCGCAGAAAGCCGTTGAAAATGCGAAAGAAACCGAAAGACACCGCCCATGTCTCGTGAGCCGCTGACCGGCAGCCGCATCCGTGAACGCCGCGTGATGGCTGGTCAGAAGCAGGCAGACCTTGCCGCCGAGATCGGCATATCCGCAAGCTACCTCAACCTGATTGAACACAACCGGCGCAGAATCGGTGGCAAGTTGTTGCTGACCATCGCGGCTGCGCTTGGGGTCGAGCCGACCGCGCTGACCGAAGGTGCCGAAGCGGCCCTGATTTCCACCTTGCGCGAAGCGGCGGATGACGCAAGGCTGAGCGGGCCGGAATTTGCGCGCGCCGATGAATTTGCAGGCCGCTTTCCGGGGTGGGCCGACGTACTGGCCAGCGCACAGCGCCGTATCGCTTCGCTTGAGCGGACGGTGGAAACCCTGACAGACCGGCTGGCCCATGATCCGCATCTGGCAGCCTCCATGCACGAACTGCTGACCACAGCGGCGGCGATCCGGTCCACCGCGTCGATCCTTGCCGATACCAAGACGCTCGAGCCTGAATGGCGCGATCGTTTCCACGTGAACATTGATCAGGACAGCCGGCGTCTGGCGGACAGTGCGCAGGCGCTGGTCGGTTATCTTGAGGCAGACCCCGAGACGACCCCGGTGGCCAACTCTCCGCAAGAGGAAGTCGAAGCGTTTCTGGCCGCGCACCGCTTCAGGTTTGCAACGCTCGAAGTGGCGGGGCAGGATGTCGGGGCCATCGAAAAGCTGACCGGGAATGCGCCGGAGCTGCAAAGCGTCGCGGCCCGTCACATTGCGCGAAACGTTCTGCAACAGGTGGCGATTGATGCGAGCGCGCTGCCTTTGACACGGCTGACCGATGCTTTGGCGGAGATGGGTGCCGATCCCGTCGCGTTGGCTGCACATCTGCACCAGCCGGTTGCACGGATCCTGCGCCGGATGGCGGCCGTGCCGGAGCTTGGGGCCGGGTTGTTGGTCTGCGACCGGTCGGGCACGGTGATCTTCCGCAAATCCATCGACGGCTTTGTGGTGCCCCGTTTCGGGGCCTGCTGTCCGCTTTGGCCACTGTTTTCCGTGCTGGGTCATCCCGGCGTGGTCGCGCGTCAGCGGGTCGAGCAGATGGGGCGGGGGCATTCGGAATTCGACTGCATCGCAACGTGCGAGCCTACCGGGACGGCAGGCTACAACGTGCCACCGTTGGTGCAGGCGGT
>JAGXHB010000288.1 GCA_024636425.1 Roseobacter sp. | reverse complement strand
TACTGAACGAACATGACGAAGCCAGCCCGAACCTGCCGGGGGTATCTGCTGTCATCAAACGTCCGCGCGGTGTTACGGTGCGCTATATGGATGAAAACGGGGTCATCACGAGGCGCGATTTTGTCGGCCTCGAGGCGACAAGCGTGCAGCACCAGATCGACCATCTGGCGGGCAGGATGTATTTCGACCGGCTGAGCAAGACGCGGCGCGACATGCTGCTGCGCAAGGCGAAAAAGCTTAAGGGGTAGTCTGATGCGCGTGATCTTTATGGGAACACCGGAGTTTTCCGTACCGGTGCTGGATGCGCTGGTGCTGGCCGGGCACGAGATTGCCTGCGTCTATTGCCAGCCGCCGCGACCGGCGGGCCGTGGCAAAAAGGACCGCCCCAGCCCCGTGCAGACCCGTGCTGAAGCGCTCGGGCTGCCGGTGCGGTTTCCCGTGTCGCTCAAAACCGCCGAGGCGCAGGCGGAATTTGCCGACGTTGACGCAGATGTGGCGGTGGTGGTCGCCTACGGGCTGATCCTGCCCCAAGCCATTCTGGACGCGCCGCGCCACGGATGCCTGAATATCCACGCAAGCCTTTTGCCGCGCTGGCGGGGGGCCGCACCGATCCACCGGGCCATCATGGCGGGGGATGCGGAAACCGGCGTCTGCATCATGCAAATGGACGCGGGGCTGGACACTGGCCCCGTGCTCTTGCGTGCCGCTTTTCCGATCAAACCTGCGGAAACCACGATCCAACTGCATGACCGTCTGTCCGAATTGGGGGCGCGGCTGATTGTCGATGCGCTGCACCGATTGCCGGAACTGACGCCCGCGCCGCAGCCGGATGACGGTGTGACCTATGCCGCCAAGATCGACAAGGCCGAGGCCCGCATCGATTGGACGAGCCCCGCCGCGGAGGTTGACCGCCAGATCAGGGGACTGTCGCCCTTTCCGGGCGCGTGGTTCGAGCGAGGCCGTGACCGGATCAAGGTGTTGGGCTCGGTGCTGGCCGATGGTCATGGAGCGGCGGGCGAAGTGCTGACCGCTGATCTGGTTGTTGCTTGTGGACAGGGGGCGGTGCATCTGACCCGCTTGCAACGGGCGGGAAAAGCGGCGCAGGATGCCGCAGTGTTTCAACAGGGCGCGCAGATCGTACCCGGCACCCTTGTGGGCGAGGAGTAGCGCCATGTTTCCAGTCTTGATCGGTACGGTCGTTATCGCGGGCATCGTTGGCTATGTGTCGGAAAAATCGGGCTTTACGCGCAACGGATACCTGCAGTCGATCATCATCTGCGTGGGCGGTGCGTTCCTGTTCTACTTCGTGCGTCTGATGTTCGGCATCGGCTTCAACTCTGCCGGAATGAATGCGATTGCGTCCTCCATCGGGGCGCTGATCATCGTGCCGTTCCATTGGCGGCGCAAGTAGGTCAGGGGCGCGGCGGGCGGCTTTTGTAGACCGGCAGGTTCCATCCGAAGTAAAGCGATCCAGCGCGCAGAATCCATGTGACGCAAGCTCCTGCAAAGAGGGCGATGGCCACGTCGCCCAGCAGGCTGCGGAGGATCACGGCGCTCAATGCGCCTGCAAAGGCGGCGGTCACGTAAAGTTCGCCCTGTTTCAGCACCAACGGCACTTCGCCCACTACCACATCGCGCATCAGCCCGCCCATGCAGCCGGTGATCATGCCCATCAGGATCACGATCGTAGCGGATTGATCCAATGACATGGCCACGCCCGCACCCGCCGCCACCGCGACAGCCAATGCAAAGCTGTCCAGCCAGATCAGCGTGCGGTATCGGCTTTCCAGCAGATGCGCGGTAAAGAACACCACAAGGGCGGCGACGCCCCCGACGGCCAGATATGTGGGATTATCAATCCAGAAGATCGGGTTACGGTCGAGCAGCAGATCCCGCAGCGTGCCGCCGCCAAGGGCCGTAAGACAGGCGATGAAGGCGAAGCCCACCAGATCAAGCTGGGCACGGCTTGCGACCAGCGCGCCGGTAATCGCAAACACCAGTACCGAGGCATAGTCTAGCAGGCTGAGCAGGGTCATTTGCCCTTGAACGGAGCCATGCCCGCACGCGCCAGTTCGTCTGCCCGTTCATTTTCGGGGTGGCCTGCGTGGCCCTTGACCCATTCCCATGTGACCGAATGGCGGGCATTGGCGGCGTCAAGCCGTTGCCAAAGCTCGGCGTTCTTGACCGGCTTTTTCGCGGCATTTTTCCAGCCGTTCTTCTTCCAGCCATAGATCCAGCCGGTGATGCCGTTTTTGACATAGTTGCTGTCTGTGACGATGGTGATCTCGGTCGGGCGGGCAAGCGCTTCAAGCGCACTGATCGCGGCCATCAGTTCCATCCGGTTGTTGGTCGTGGCAGGTTCACCACCTTTGAGTTCGCGTTCCTTGACGACGTTCTCGCCGTCCATCGCGCGCATCAACGCGCCCCAGCCTCCGGGGCCGGGATTGCCGGAACAGGCACCGTCGGTATATGCAATCAATCTTGTCATGCGCGCAGACATATCGAGTGGGCCGCAGCGGCGTCCAGCCCCCAATTTCGCAGATCTTGAACCCGGATCACAAAAAGACACCTGTGCTGAGACATAAGAGGACGATGACCGTCAGAAGCACGCGCAGTTTCATCCACCAGGAAGGTGCAAGTCCCCAGCTCCAGAAGGCGAAATCAAGCACCAGCAGACCCGCGAAACCGAACATCAGGTTCATGCCAGCCCCCACAGGGCCGCCGCCGGTCATGAAAAAAGCCCAAAGGGCAGGGACCACAGAGAACGCATATCCTGTCGCGGCGCGGTTGCCCTTGGCTTTGGTGGCAAATCCCCACAGCACACCGGACATGAAGGCAAGGATCACCGCGCCATAGAAAAGCTGAATGTAGGGACCGACGAAACGGCCGCCCAAATTGGCAGCGCCCCACGTGGCCAGCGGATCGCTCACCGTGGTCAGCGCACCCCAGACAAAGGGGATCAGCCCTGCAAGGCCAAGTAGAAGCGGTGCGCGCGGGATACCGATCATGCGGGCACGCGCAGCACGCGGGGAACCTTGAATTCCACATTCTCGACCGCGGTTTCGACCAGCTCGGTGACTACGTCATAGCGGTCCCTGAAAGCGTCAATGACCTCGTTGATCAGTTGTTCGGGCGCAGAGGCACCGGCAGTGATGCCGATGCTGGAAATCCCCTCAAGGCTGCGCCAGTCGATGTCGGTGGCGCGCTGGACAAGTTGGGCATAAGGGCAACCGGCGCGCGATCCCACCTCGACCAGACGCTTGGAATTGCTGGAATTCGGAGCACCTACGACCAGCATGGCGTCACATTTGGGGGCCATCGCCTTGACCGCTTCCTGGCGGTTGGTGGTGGCATAGCAGATGTCTTCCTTGTGCGGGCCGACGATGGCCGGAAAACGATCGTTCAGGGCCGCAACGATGTCAGCGGTGTCGTCAATGCTCAGCGTTGTCTGCGTGACATAGGCCAGTTTCTGCGGGTTGCGGACGCTCACTGTCGCAACGTCGGCAGGGGTTTCGACCAGCAGCACCTCGCCCTCGGGCAACTGGCCCATGGTGCCGACTGTTTCAGGGTGGCCGGCGTGGCCGATCATGATCATCTGAAGGCCAGCCTCGGCGTGGCGCTGTGCTTCGATATGGACCTTGCTGACCAAAGGGCAGGTCGCGTCCACATACACCATATTACGCGCCTCGGCTTTGGCGGGCACTGCCTTTGGAACGCCGTGCGCAGAGAAGATCACAGGGCGGTCATCGGGGCATTCCGACAGTTCCTCGACAAAGACGGCACCCTTGTCGCGCAGACCATCGACGACGAATTTATTATGCACGATCTCGTGACGCACATAGACCGGCGCCCCCCATTTCTCGAGTGCCATCTCGACGATCTTGATGGCGCGGTCGACGCCCGCGCAAAATCCACGGGGCGCGGCAAGATAAAGAGTGAGAGGTGGTTTTGTCATGCAAGGCTCCTGTGGCTGTCCCAAAGGTAATTGCTGTGGGGGCCATCGTCCAGACCGTGAAGGGCACTCAATAGCAGTGGGTTCCTGGCTCCCCTGTTTGCGGGGTTCAGCGAATCACGGAATTGTGTTAACAAAGTGGCGGCTGTCGATATTACCGGCAGACCTTACAACTCGATTTAAGTACGCAAATTTTAGTAGAAATGCCCGCGCTTTTGGGGACTCAAAAGCGCGGGCATATTCGATTTACTCGGGAGCGTCCTCGCGTGGGGGGCGGCCGATTACATCGCGCAGATCTTCGAGTTCGATGAAATTATCGGCCTGCCGGCGCAGCTCGTCAGAGATCATCGGGGGCTGGCTCCGGATCGTACTGACGACCGAAACGCGCACGCCTTGCCGCTGCAGGCTTTCGACCAGCGGGCGGAAATCGCCATCGCCCGAAAAGATCACGATATGATCAAGATACGGGGCGAGTTCCATGGCGTTGACGGCAAGTTCGATGTCCATGTTGCCCTTGACCTTACGACGGCCCATGCTGTCGGTATATTCCTTGGCAGGCTTGGTCACCATCGTGAAGCCGTTATAGTTAAGCCAGTCAACCAAAGGACGGATCGGGGAATATTCCTCGTTCTCCAACAAGGCGGTATAGTAGAACGCCCGCAGCAACTTACCACGGCGCATGAATTCCTGGCGGAGCAGTTTGTAATCAATGTCGAAGCCAAGGCTCTTCGAGGCAGCGTAGAGATTTGAGCCGTCGATAAATAGCGCGAGACGATCATCTTTATAAAACATGTAAGCCTTTCCAGACAGACCGTTGAACATAGACCTTAAAAACGTAGACTTAAAAAAGCTCTTTCGAAACCAACGGGACCGTATATTGACATATTGACCTAGCTGAAATCGACGGGGCAAGAAACAACAAATGACACTGCTGAGCGATGTTTCACCTGTCCAATACAAGCGCGCATTTATTGCCTTGGGCAGTAATCAATCGTCGGTTGCTGGCGGCCCGATTGAAACTGTGCGTTACGCTTTGCAATTGCTTGAAGATGTCGGATTTCACCTTGTGGCGGTCAGCCCGCTCTACTCAACCTATGCAGTGCCAGTTGGGTCCGGGCCGGATTTTATCAACGCCGTGGTAGAAGTATCGACGCCCCTCGATTCCAGCCAAACTCTTGCCTTGTTGCACGGTATTGAGGCGGAAATGGGGCGGACGCGGGCGCAACGCTGGGCACCCCGACCGCTGGATCTGGACCTGCTGGCTGTAGAGGGATTCGTTTTGCCGGATGCGCAGACCCACGACCACTGGCGCAGGCTGGCACCGGACAGGCAGAAAACGGTGGCCCCGGATGGACTGGTCCTTCCACACCCGCGCTTGCAGGATCGTGCCTTTGTTTTGGTGCCATGGGCCGACATCGCGCCGGACTGGCAGCATCCGGTTTTGCACAAGACCGTGCGCGAGATGTTGAATGACCTGCCGGATGCAGATAAAGAGGGCGTGAACCCAGCCGAATAGCCCCTTGTAAATATCGACAGGGGCTTCTAGACAGTCGGCTTCTTGCAGCGAATAGTACTGGAGCATACCTTATGGCCCGCGTCACCGTCGAAGATTGTGTGGACAAAGTTCCAAACCGATTCGAGCTTGTCATGCTGGCAGCGCACCGCGCCCGCGAAATCGCAGCAGGGTCGGCCGTTACCGTTGACCGCGATAATGACAAGAACCCGGTCGTTTCGCTCCGTGAAATTGCTGATGAGACGCAATCAGCCGACGATCTGCGCGAGCGTCTGATCGAGAGCAATCAGCATCAGATCGAAATCGACGAGCCCGAAGAAGACGCAATGGCGTTGCTGATGGGTGCCGAGCAGGACAAGCCCGAAGAAGACAGCATGTCCGAAGAAATGCTGCTGCGGCAGTTGATGGCGGCACAAGGGCAGGGTTAACGCCCGCGCCCTTCGGGGCAATGAGGCAAGACAGGCATGAACAACGCCGATATTACGGCTGACGACCTTATCGCGCTTGTCCGCGCCTATAACCCTAAATCCAACGAAAAGCATATCCGGCAGGCCTATGAATTTGGCCTGCAGATGCACGAGGGGCAGTTTCGACATTCAGGCGAGCCCTATTTCACGCACCCGGTGTCTGTTGCAGCGATCCTGACTGAACAGCAACTGGATGATGCGACCATTATCACGGCACTGCTGCACGACACCATCGAGGACACCAAGGCATCCTATGCCGAGGTTGAAAAACGGTTCGGGACCGATGTTGCTGAACTGGTCGATGGTGTGACCAAGCTGACGAACCTGCAGCTCAACTCCACCGAAACCAAACAGGCCGAGAACTTTCGCAAGCTGTTCATGGCAATGTCCAAGGATCTGCGGGTCATTCTGGTCAAGCTTGCGGACCGTCTGCACAACATGCGCACGATCAAGTCGATGCGGCCGGACAAGCAGATCCAGAAGGCCCGCGAGACGATGGACATCTATGCGCCGCTCGCCGGGCGTATGGGTATGCAATGGATGCGCGAAGAGCTGGAGGATCTGGCCTTCCGCGTGCTGAACCCCGAAGGCCGTCAGTCGATCATCCGCCGTTTCATCACGCTGCAACGCGAAACCGGCGATGTGATCCAGCGGATCACCGGCGACATGCGCTATGAGCTCGAAAAAGCAGGGATCGAGGCCGAAGTGTTCGGTCGCGCCAAGAAACCTTATTCGATCTGGCGCAAGATGCAGGAAAAGGATCTGTCCTTTTCGCGTTTGTCCGACATCTATGGTTTCCGCATCATCACAACGGCGGATGACGAATGCTACCGCGCGCTTGGTACGATCCACCGCCGCTGGCGGGCGGTGCCGGGACGGTTCAAGGACTATATCAGCCAGCCCAAGACCAACGGTTACCGGTCGATCCACACCACGGTGTCGGGGCGCGACGGCAAGCGGGTCGAGGTTCAGATCAGAACGCGGCAGATGCATGACGTGGCCGAAACCGGGGTGGCGGCGCATTGGTCTTACCGCGATGGTGTGCGGTCCAAAAACCCCTTTGCCGTGGACCCGGTAAAATGGGTGGCGCAACTGACAGAGCAGCTTGATTCCGAGGAAGATCACGAGGATTTCCTCGAAGCAGTCAAGCTTGAGATGTATGCGGATCAGGTCTTCTGCTTTACCCCCAAGGGCGAAGTGGTCAAACTGCCGCGAGGGGCGACGCCGATAGATTTTGCCTATGCGATCCACACGCGCATCGGATCCGCCTGTGTGGGGGCCAAGATTGACGGGATGCGCGTGCCGCTTTGGACGCGGGTCAAGAACGGTCAATCCATCGAGATTATCACGGCGCAAGGTCAGACGCCGCAGGTAACGTGGCTGGACATTGCCACGACCGGCAAGGCAAAAACCGCGATCCGGCGGTCGCTGCGCGAGGTGGACAAGGCGCG
>JAGXHB010000287.1 GCA_024636425.1 Roseobacter sp. | reverse complement strand
GCCCAGCACCGCCGACCAGAATATGATCTTTTGGCCTGCGTTGAACTTCTTGGCGGGCGGGTTCGGGCCGCCGTCGGTCAACATGCCCCCGGCCACCCTGATCCAGCGCCAGTCGCGCCACGACGGAATGTTCCGATGGGTACACCGAAAGTAAGTGAGAACATGAAATGGGGGGCGCGGCCGCCTATGAAGCGTTCAGCCAGCCGACTTGCCAGCGGCTCGGACAGCATGATCATGGGTACGCCCAGCCGTATCGGTAAGATCTGCGGATTTTGCACATTCTACCAATGACACAATCGCCACATATAAGGCGGTTCGGTTGTGGGCGGAGGTGACCCGCTAAAACCTGCGGGTTAAAGTGTTTGCGGCGCTGATAGGGTCACTCGAGGTAGCGTCCACGGACGTGGTGGACTTTCACATCGCGCTGGCGGTGTAACCGGGGTGGCCATCGAGGACGTCGGTTATGGTGGAGTTTGCAAGCTTCAACCACGAACCGATGGAGACCGCGATGACCGAGAACAACATGAACTTGATCGAACTGCTGCAAAAGCACGATGAGGGGGATTTTCTGCGCGCCGTGACAGAGGCCGTGCTCCAGACGCTGATGGAGCACGACGTCGAAGGCGTGATTGGTGCTGGCCGCTACGAGCGTGGCGACGGGCGACAGACCTACCGGAACGGCTACCGTGATCGCGAACTGAAGACCCGGCTCGGGGCGCTGGAACGCATGGCCAAGGTCGATACGCTGATCGTGGACAAGACCGGCACCCTGACCGAAGGAAAGCCGAAACTGACCGATGTGGCCGCTCTGAGCGACGCAAGCGAGGAACCCATTCACCCTCTCTGCCGCCTTGGAAAAAGGCTCGGAGCACCCGTTGGCCGAGGCCGTGGAGGGTGCGAAGGAGAAGGGCATCAAGGTCGGCAATGCCGAAAACTTCAAGGCGGTAACCGGGAAAGGCGTGCGCGGAACCGTCTCGGGGCGGGCTGTCGCACTTGGAAATACCGCAATGATGCGCGACATGTCTCTCGACACATCTGCGGCGGAGGAAGCGGCAGATGTTCTACGGGCCGAGGGTAAGAACGCCATGTTCGTAGCCATTGAAGGTAAGCTGTCCGGCATCGTCGCAGTGGCCGACCCGATCAAGGAGTCGACTGCCGAAGCCATCAAGGTGCTGCACGAGGTAGGTCTGCGGATCATCATGGCGACGGGCGACAACGAACGCACGGCAAGGGCCGTGGCGCAGCGCCTTGGCATCGACGAGGTGCGGGCAGGCGTTCTACCGGAAGACAAGAAGGCGCTTGTGGATGAACTGCACGCCGAAGGTCGAAAGGTCGCGATGGCGGGTGATGGTGTCAACGATGCACCAGCTTTGGCCGCAGCTGATGTTGGCCTCGCCATGGGCACGGGCGCGGATGTGGCGGTGGAAAGCGCAGGCATCACGCTGTTGCGCGGTGATCTGAACGGTATCGTCAAGGCGCGGACACTGGCGGTGGCGACGATCCGCAATATTCGCCAGAATCTGTTCTGGGCTTTCGCCTACAACACGCTCGGTGTGCCTATCGCTGCAGGGGTCCTCTATCCGGTGTTCGGCATGCTGATGTCGCCCATGTTCGCCGCAGCCGCCATGAGCTTGTCCTCGGTTTCGGTCATCGCGAATGCGCTCAGACTGCGGCGATTGAAACTTTAGGCGGTCTGCGCTTGAAACGTGGAGACGATCGATACTCCTGTCTCAGCAAAACGTGTATTGCTGATTTGTGAAAACTCCAACATAGCTGACCGATGATACTCAAAACGCGCCTTTTTCTGCTTACTCTTTTGGTTGGCGTTGTTCTGGCGCAAATCAGTCATGCGTCCATTTCAAGCGTGGATTCAGGGCCTTCGATGACCATGCAAAGCGATTGCTGCCCAAACGATTGCCCGGACATGCCGGAATGCGATGCTGCTTGCCTTTCGACGATGCAATGTCGGGTAGCCCCGATTGTGCCGGGGCTGGAACGAGCAACTCTAGCGAGCTTGCCGGGCCCCGGAAGCGCAGAGTTCTCACGGGCCGAGGCGGCGGCGCACCGACAACACGCGGACATTGGGCTTCGAAGACCTCCCAAGGCATGACGGGTCAGGTGCCCGTCGCACCAAAAGCCACGCGCCGATGTAACGTATAGACTCATGGTCGATACGATGGCTGGCGTTCCCGTTGCCCGTCAAAATAGGCGTATCATGCTCCGCTATATCCCCACCTTTCTTGCGACCCTCGTGGTCGCGACCCAGCTCTCCGTGCCGATGGCACAGGCGGCTGCATCTGATTACAACTTTGTTCTCGTCGAAACGACTTATCCCTTCGGAGACGGCGCGGTTCTGGAGCTTCGTCTGATTGATACCCGCACTAATGCGCCCGTCGAAGGCGCCGTCATCTTTGCCACAAGGCTGGATATGGCGCCGGACAGCATGGAGACGATGACTTCGACAGTCGTGGCGCTGCCTGGCAAAGAGCCGGGTCTATATCGTTTTTCCGCCGATCTGACGATGGACGGAAACTGGCGGTTTTCCGTTGCGGCCAAGGTGCAGGGCGAACCTGAAACTGTTCAGGCGCAAATCGTGATCGAGGTGCTGCCATGAGCGTCTTTGGCAAATTGATGCTGATCGGCGTGGTCGGCGGCGCGGCTGGATGGGCGGGCCTCGCGGCAGGCGGCAAGGGCTGGACGCTTGCTATGCTGACAAATGTGGCGCAGACGCAATTCACCGCGCTGATGGGACGGCAAGCTGAAGCAATGCCAGCCGCAACCCGAACGCCGACAGGCCCGGTCATCTACTACCGACACCCTGACGGTCTCGCCGAATGGTCCGCCACGCCGACCGAGACTGCCGATGGAAAGTCCTTTTTGCCGGTCCTGGCGAGCGAAGACGTATCGTTTGATCCAGAGGCGATCACGCCCCTAGAGGCAGAGAGTGGCGAACGAACCCTACTGTACTACCGCCACCCGATGGGCCTGCCTGATACGTCGCCGGTGCCAAAGCTGGATTCCATGGGGATGGACTACCTGCCCGTCTATGCCGACGAGGCAAGCGATGCCGGATCAGTGACCGTATCGCCCGGCAAGCTGCAACGCACCGGCGTGCGTACGTCAATTGCGGTGTTTGAACCCATGGCAACGACGGTGCGTGCACCGGGGATCGTCGCGCTGGACGACCGTCGAGTCAGCGTCATTTCATTGCGTGCGGATGCGTTCATCGAAGAAGTTGAGGATGTAACTACCGGATCAATCGTTGAAGCGGGCGAACCGCTGGCGATGCTCTATTCTCCGGATATCGTCTCGGCGGCCGCGCAGTATGTTTCCGACCTTCGGGGCGGTGAAGGGAGGGTCGAAGGCAGCCGCCAAAGGCTGGCAAATCTGGGCGTCCCAGCAGCCGTCATCGACAAGATCGCGGCGGAAAGGCGTACGCCGGTGCAAATCACTCTGATGGCACCGCGGTCGGGCGTCGTGCTCGAACGGATGGCCGTCGAAGGCATGATGTCAGAGGCTGGAGAAGCGCTGTTTCGTATTGCCGATACATCGGTTGTCTGGGTCATGGCGGACGTGCCGGAATCTGCGCTCGCGGGCCTTTCGGATGGAAACGCTGCGACGATCACCTTCCCAGGCCTGCCGGGCGAGACGTTCAACGGCATCATCGACAAGATCTACCCCGAGGTCGATATGCAGACCCGGACGGCACGCGTCCGCATCGATCTGTCCAACCCTGAGGGACGCTTGCTGGTCAATATGTTTGCCGATGTGGCGCTGGAGAATGGCGACGGCGCGCCCGTGGTGCAAGTGCCGGAAACGGCAGTGATCGACACCGGCAACCGCCAGGTGGTGATCCGAGATATGGGAGAGGGCAAGTTCGCACCGCAGGATGTGGTGCTGGGGCGGCAGGCCGCCGGGATGGTGGAAGTCCGCGAAGGTATTGCCGAGGGCGACCGGATCGTCACCACCTCGACCTTTCTGATCGACGCGGAGAGCAACCTGAACGCAGCCCTGGCTGCGCTGACCGCCCCGGAGGCAGTCGAATGATCGCGCGTGTCATCGAATGGTCCGCCCGCAACCTTGTTCTGGTGTTCTTTGCCACTGCGCTGATCGTCGCCGCCGGGATCTGGTCACTGCGCAACTTGCCGATCGACGCTATTCCCGACCTGTCGGACGTGCAGGTGATCGTGCTGACCGATTATCCGGGCCAGGCTCCGCAGGTCGTCGAGGATCAGGTCACCTATCCGCTGACTTCGGCGATGCTGACGGTGCCGCGATCCCGCGTCGTGCGCGGGTTTTCGTTCTTCGGCATTTCCTTTGTCTACATTATCTTCGAAGATGGGGTGGACCCCTACTGGGCGCGCAGCAGGGTGCTTGAATACCTGAACGCGGCAGCAGCCCGCCTGCCGGACGGCGTGACGCCCACGCTCGGTCCCGATGCGACTGGGGTAGGATGGGTTTACCAATACGCGATCACCGGGGAAAATCTGTCACTGGCGGAATTGCGGTCGTTGCAGGATTGGGTCGTCCGCTTTGGTGCAAGCCGCGCCGAGGGCGTGTCCGAAGTGGCCAGCGTCGGCGGCTTCGTCAAACAATACTCGGTCACTGTGGATCCGGTGCGGATGCGGGCGCAGGGGATCACGCTGTCCGACATCGGCAAAGCCATCTCCGAAAGCAACATGGACACTGGCGGGCGCACGGTGGAGCTGTCCGAGTTCGAATTCATGGTGCGCGGGCGGGGCTATCTGGCGGGAACCGAGGATATCGGCAACATCACCCTGCGCAGTATCGGCGGGGTGCCGATCAACCTGAAAGATGTCGCGCGGGTCGAAATCGTCCCCAATGAACGCCGCGGCATCGCCGAGTTGAACGGTGAGGGCGAGGTCGCCAGTGGCATCGTGCTGCAACGGGTGGGTGCCAATGCACTGGATGTGATCGAAAACGCCAAAGCGGAACTGGACGTGGTTGCTCAAAGTCTGCCGGACGGCGTCGACATCGTGCCAGTCTATGACCGCTCCAACCTGATCCTGTCGGCAATCGAGACGCTGAAAACGACGCTTCTCGAAGAAAGTCTCGTTGTGGCCGGGGTCACGATCATTTTTCTGCTGCACGTTCGCTCTGCTCTTGTGGCTATCATCATGCTCCCGGTGGGGCTGCTGATGGCGTTCACCGCGATGAAATTCCTCGGGATCGGGGCCAATATCATGAGCCTCGGCGGCATTGCCATCGCCATCGGCGCGATGATCGACGCCGCCATCGTGATGATCGAGAACGCGCACAAGCATCTGGAACGTGCTGCCCCCGATAAGCCCCGCATCGAGGTGCTGATCGAAGCCGCAAGCGAGGTCGGCCCGGCACTGTTCTTCAGCCTGCTGATCATCACCGTATCGTTCCTGCCGATCTTTGCACTGGAAGGACAGGAGGGACGCATGTTCGGCCCGCTGGCCTATACCAAGACGTTTTCGATGGCGGCGGCGGCGTTCTTGTCGGTGACGCTGGTGCCTGCGCTGATGGTGGTCTTCGTGCGCGGCCGGATCATCCCTGAACACAGGAATCCGGTGAACCGGGCACTCATCGCCGTTTACCGCCCAATCATCCGCGCCGTGCTGAAGGCCAAAAGTCTCACGATCATCGTGGCTCTCGCCGCACTGGTGGTCACTATCTGGCCCGCGCGGCGGTTGGGGTCAGAGTTCATGCCCGTCCTGAACGAGGGCACGCTGATGTATATGCCGACCACTTTGCCCGGTCTGTCAGTCACCAAGGCCGCAGAGTTGATGCAGACGCAAGACCGCATCATCAAGACCTTTCCCGAGGTCCTGACCGTCTTCGGCAAGGCGGGCCGCGCCCTGACCGCGACCGATCCCGCGCCGACCGAGATGTTTGAGACGATCATCCAGCTCCGCCCGGAAGACGAATGGCGGCCCGGTGTGACGACCGAAAGCCTGCGGCAGGAAATGGATGCCGCTCTGCAATTTCCCGGCGTATCGAACGCCTGGACGATGCCGATCCGGGCGCGCATCGACATGCTGTCCACCGGCATCCGCACGCCTGTGGGGATCAAGGTCTTCGGCACCAGCCTGACCGAGATGGAAAAGGTCGCCCGTGAGGTCGAAGCCGTGGTACGAACGGTGCCCGGAACGACCAGCGCCTATGCCGAACGGGTGATCGGCGGCTATTACCTCGACATCACCCCGGACCGTACAGCGCTTGGCCGCTACGGTCTGTCGGTGCAGGATGTGCAAGAGGTAATCGGCATGGCGTTGGGGGCCAAGGCCATCACGCAGACTGTCGAGGGGCGCGAGCGCTACGACGTCGCAGTGCGCTATCCGGCGACACTGCGGTCTGATCCGGAGGCGATTGGGCGCGAGGTTCAGGTTGCACTGCCGGGCGGTGGCACCATTCCGCTGGGGGACGTGGCCACCATTGAACGCACCCGCGGAGCTACGTCGATCCGCACCGAGAACGGACAGCTTGCCGTATATATCTTTGTCGATATCGTCGGACGCGATCTTGGCGGCTATGTGGCAGAAGCTCAGGCGGCGGTCGCGGCCTCCGTCACTCTGCCACCCGGCTATTCTTTGGGCTGGAGCGGTCAGTTCGAATACCTTGAACGCGCGAAACAGCGGCTGGCCACTGTTGTGCCGCTGACGCTGGCGCTGATCTTTCTGCTGCTTTACCTAAACTTCCGCCGCCTGACGGAAACCTTGATCGTGATGCTGTCGCTGCCTTTCGCTCTGGTCGGTGGCATTTGGCTCATGTGGTTCATGGGCTTCAACATGTCGGTTGCGGTGGCCGTCGGGTTTATCGCGCTGGCCGGGGTGGCGGCTGAAACCGGAGTGATCATGTTGATCTATCTCGATCAGGCGTTGAATGAAGCGCGTGCCCGCGCGGGCGACAGGGACCTGACCCGCGACGAGCTCTACGCCGCGATCATGGTGGGTGCAGTAGACCGGGTGCGCCCCAAGATGATGACAGTTGTCGCAATCATGGCCGGCCTGATGCCGATCCTTTGGGCGCATGGCACCGGGTCAGAGATCATGCAGCGCATCGCAGTGCCCATGATCGGGGGAATGGTGTCGTCAACCTTGCTGACCCTGATCGTCATTCCGGCGGTTTATGCCATCATCAAAGGGTGGAGCCTGAAGCAAGCCGTTACAGTGCCTGATTTGGCCCTCGGGCAGGCCGCGGAATAAGGGCAACGGCGTCAAGCAAGCAATAGGATATTGAGATGTATGCTCGAAACCTATGGAATTACCGCGACTTCGACCATGCGGATTGTAGTGTCCCCATCCGCGCCGCCGGTCGGCTGCGTCCAGGCCACAAACGCACCGGCGTCTCCGCGCGCCATTCGGGGAAAACCGATCGATCCGCCGCCCCGATTGATATGGAGCGCCTGAGGCGCTGCGCATCCGGTACTTCGCGATATGTGGCACATGACGATCGCTTCACCGCCGCCCACATATTCAATCCAGAGCGCCAATGCGCTTCCATCCGGCATTTGCAGGACATCCACCCGTCCAGCGGCTGTGCCGAGGTCAATGCGGAGCGGTTCGTCAAACTGCGCACCGCCATCGTCCGAAAACGCGATATAAACCTCCGGTTTATTCTCAGCTGCAGTGAACCAGATAACGGACACCTTGTCGTCCATCGTATCAACGGCTGGGCCATTTACGGGGCATCCGGAGATCTCCCATCCGTCGTTATGGATCGTGGCGGGCTGCGTCCATTCCCCGTCGGCGTGCCGCACAACCGATATATCGCGGATTTCACCCGCCGTGCGGTCGCGATAAACGGCCACGATGTCGCCCGAGCCGGTGCGCGCCGCCGACGTCTGGCAACAAGTGCAAGCGCGCACATCCAACAAGCTTTCTGGCTTCATCGTTCCGTCAGAGCTGATCTGCCGCGAACGCAACTGCATTGCATTCTCGAAACTGTCGCCTTCTGTCTGACTTTCATACTTCCGGCCATCCAGCCACAGCGCCGTCAATCCGCCAAACTGATGGGGAACCAACGAAACAAACCCATGCTGGCGTTGAGATCTGTCATCATGGGGGACAAGGGGGACCGACCAACTTTTGCCCTCATCGAGGGAAAAAGCAATATTCACGTCGTATTGGTAATCGCTCGTACCATTGAGTTCGAGCCATTGTACTGCCAGCGTACCATTGGAAAGTGCCATCACCGACGGGAAATCGGCCCAGTTGATGTAAATCTTTGAGGATTTATGAATTGTACGAGCGTCCGACCACTCACTGCCATCGAGGATGGCCATGCGAACTTCCGATTCGGCTCCTTTTTCTTCTGTCCAGCTCAATATGATCCGGCCATCCGGCAAGGTTGCAAGTGATGGTTCACGGGCGCCGATGCCGACCGGTGCTGCGCGGTCGGTCAATCTAAAGAGGCCGGTTTCCTCGGCATGGGTTGCGTTGAAAGATCCGAAAAATGCAGCAAGGATCAGGATCGATGCAGCGAGACACTTACTCATACAGAGAATTTTCCCCAACAGTTGTCGCCATGTCGCGGCGAACAGAATGGTAGTTGACCGCGAACCAATTCCACCCTTTTGTCCGTCGAAACGGCTCAATTTATCCCGTTGGCACGCTGCAATGCTCGAATGTAGGACACGATATCAAGAATATCTGATCGCGTCACTCCTTCAACCGCTGGCATGTTTCCAAATTTCCAATGATGCGCTCGCACTCCATTTTGCGCCGCGAGTACAAACGCCATGTCGCCGTGATGGTTCGGTTCGTAAATCTTGTGAACAAGCGGTGGAGCAACGCCATCCCGGCCTTGCCCGTTCAGGCCGTGGCACACGGCACAGATCGCATCATAAGCGCCTGCGCCGATTTGCTCTTGCTCTGTAAAACTTGCTGGTAGCGTGACAGTTACAAGCGCGCCTGCGGGAAGCGCGACGCCCTCATCCGTCTGCGTACCTGTTTGAGAGTAATCCGGCTGCATGATGTACCAGCCTGCTGAAGCAACGGCGATCAAAGCAAAGAATATCGCTGCCCATTTCATCCCATCAAACTCCTTCATGATGTTGCTATGGCCCCCTGCCCTACCAAAGACAAAGCTGGGTATCTCTGCTTGGATCGCTCGAATTGGCCGACCTGTTCCGGCACAGTGTTGTCTGGCTGAGCATGCCCCAATGGCTGAATCGATTTGCTTAAAAAAGCCATGATTTCCTGATACCGGATCCGCGTGTCTTCCAGCGTCTGATAGTAATTGAAGAGCTCTTTCAGCGGTGCCGAGAAGTCCTTGTGCGCTGCCAGGACGGCCACAAGCGCGCCAAGTGTAATCCGCCCTTCGATGACAAAATATCCCCCCAACGAGTAGAACAGGAATGGTGTTAGCGCGGTCAGAAAATTGTTTAGGGCCTTGATGAAGAACTTCAGACGGAAAATCTGCCTGCGCACGCGCTCAAGCTTTCTAAAACTTGCACTCGCTGGCAGCAGCCCGGCCGGATTGATCTGCCGTTCGCGCAACTGCTCGCTGAGCTGTCTGCCAAGTTGTCGGACTTCCTTGATCCTGGTGCGTGAAAGGGCGTTGACCCGGCGTTGTAGCTTGGGCAGCAGCACGAGCTGAATTGGCAGCACTGTCAGTGCGGCGGCACCCAACACAGGGTCCTGAACGAACATGAAAGACAGGATCGTCAGAAGCGTACCGCCTTGCAAGATTGGTAGCGCAAGGACATCTGCAGCAAAGCCACCTATTGGCTCAACTTCCTGTGCGAGAATAGGGATGATTTCGCTCTGGTTTCGGGAGTCTGCATCGCTGCGCCATTGCCGATAGACCAGCAGGCGGAAGCGCCGCAGAAACCGCTCAGCGACATACCCTTTGAAGACGTTAAGGCCATATTTATTTAGCCCGTTCAGAATGATCGCCAGAAGATAAAGACCACAAAGCAGCATGAGAAAAACGACCTGGTCCAGGTCGCGTCCCAAAACGGCAATGGGGAAGCGATCAGAGTCCAAAGCGTTGTTTACGATCTGCTTTGGCAATTCGAGCGTCAGATAGAGGATGGGCATTGCGATCAGACTAACCACAATCATCAATGCCTGCTGTTTTCTGGAATAGCGCAGCACTGTGCTGAACAGACTCGCATCCAGCCCCCGGATCGGTTGTGGCTGGAGCGAAGGCGCACGCTCCTGTCTCCATAATTTCAGAACGCCGCACGAGATCAGATAGGTGCCGACACCAATCAGCAGCGCAGGTCCCAAAACCAGAATGATGTGAATAAACGGGTGGATCCAGTCCGGGGCCGTGTCGTTGTATACGTATCCGAAAACGGAGGAAACGTCATGCACGAGCACATGATATCTGTCCATGAGCGACATCAGAAAGCCCTCCTGCCTGTTTATCGCTTGGTCAGGTGGTCGTGGACGAGGATCACGCCCCACATACCGGCTTCGCGGTGGCCGGGAAGGAGACAGGCAAATTCGAGGTTCGTTATTTCCGAAAACTCCCAAATGAGTTCAGCAGTCTGCCCGCTTGGGATCTTTACGGCGTTCGGGTCGGCATGCTCCATACTTGGATGCTCGCGCATCCACTGCCGGTGTTCCTCGATCTCCTTGAAGGAGCCTAGAAAGAATTCATGATCGATCAAGCCCGTGTTCTTGATGATGAACCGGACAACGCTTCCGTGTTCGATGGGGATCGCGTTGGGTTCAAAGTCCATGCCACCGGTTGCGGATTCCGATACCGATATTGTTATCGTCTCTTTCACCGATGCCTCGTCGCCGGGTTTCCCTATCGATTGATGGTCGGAAAGATCATACGCCTGCGTATGAGGCTGTTTGCCAAGGGCATTTGCCGCCTGCGCAACCGATCCGGATGCCAAAATTGCCAAACTGACAATAATAATTTTGGTGAACTTTTCCATGGGCTGCTCCACGACGCTTTTTTTGTTTGGGCTTGTCTGCTCGCCCAATTTATGGGTCGAAATGAAGGGGCCCCGGCATGTGCCAAAGCCCCCTCCTGTAGGTATCACTTCATCTCAGTGACGGTCAGCTTGCCTTTGACGCGGTCTGCGACGAACTCGATGTCCTGACCTTCGGACATCTTCGCGATCATCTCTTCATCCGCACGGAAAACCATGGTCATCGCGGGCATGTCAAGCTTGGCGAGCGGGCCATGGATAATTGTGACCTTGCCAGCCTTGGCGTCGATCTTCTTGATCTTGCCGGTGCTGTATTCGACGTCAGCTTGAGCCATCTGCATGTCGGCTGGTGCCATTTCCATAGAGACGGTAATCGGGCCGTGCATGCCGGATTCGTAGTGGCCAGGCATCAGGCATGCGAACTCAAAGGTCCCTTCATTCGCGAAGGTCCAGATGACCTCACCCTCACCACCAGCATCGAGACGGATTGAATTCGGATCGTCGTGCTCCATGTCCATTTTTGCCATCAGGGCCTTGTGCACGACGTTTTGTTCGATCGTATCCAGAACGAACTCATGCTCCAGTTCACCGGCATTCTTGACCTTGAAGCGGATGGTTTCGCCAGGTTTGATGTCAAAGCTGGCGGGCTCAAAGATCATCTGACCGTCTTCGGTTTCGCGCATTATAACGTCCACAGTGCGGTCAACATCTTCCGCCGTGCCGGGCTTGCCAACCAGCATCATAGCCGCATGATCTGCAGCATGGTTGTCGACCTTGGCTTCATCATGGCCACCACTGTGGCTGCCAGCGGCAAATGCCGGTGCAGAAAGAGTGAACGCAATTGCGGTTTTCAGTAGAAGGTTCTTCATAGTTTTTTCCTGTAGTTTTGTTGATGGGGTGTGTTCAAAGGGCCGGTCAGCCCTTTGAGGTTGTTTTCGGTGTCAGGATCGTCTTGGGGCTGTTGTTGGAGGCAAACTCCGGCAACTCGCCCGTCCACTCGTAGGCCTGTTCGCCGGGCGGGTTTTCGTACCAGCCGGGATCTTCGTAATCGTCCGCATCGATACCCTCACGGACCTTCACGACGGAGAACATGCCGCCCATTTCGATAGGGCCATGCGGACCCCAGCCCGTCATCATCGGCACCGTGTTGTCG
>JAGXHB010000286.1 GCA_024636425.1 Roseobacter sp. | reverse complement strand
GTTCCATAGACCACGCATTCCAGCGTGGTCTTGGGCGTAGAAGTCACATGTTGCCTTTAATCCACAGCCTTTGGACCCGCTATGTCATTGATTCTTGCAAAAATTGCAAAATGGAACCAGAGTACACCAAACAGCGGGCACCAAGACCCTATCCAGAGGCGTGATCACAAAGGCAGGTCACATGAAAATCGATAGATTTCTTAAAGCGGCTCTTTTTGGGCTGACGATAAGTGTAGCACCGCTTTTGGCGGTTGGTCCGACTGGCGTTCATGCGGATACGTTGCGCGTGGTCAAACAGGGTGCCAACCGGACACTTGAAGTGCCGATGAACCGCGCCGTGGTGGTGGAAAGCGATATTCCGTTCGCGGAACTCAGTATCGCCAATCCCGGGATCGCCGACATTTCATCCCTTTCCGACCGCACGATTTATGTCTTGGGCAAGTCTCCCGGTCTGACAACGCTTACTTTGCTGAATGCCGCGGGTCAGTTGATCACCAACGTGGATGTACGCGTCGCCGCCGACGTGTCCGAATTCAAAGAACGTCTGCGTCAGATCCTGCCGGGTGAAAAGATCGAAGTGCGCACGGCCAACGACGGCATTGTCCTTTCGGGCATCGTGTCTTCGACCCAAGGCTTGCAGCGTGCGTTAGATCTTGCGGAACGCTATGCACCCGAACGCGTGTCGAATATGATGAGCGTCGGCGGCATTCAACAGGTCATGTTGAAGGTCCGGTTTGCCGAAATGCAGCGGTCCGTTTCGAAATCACTTAGCGCATCGCTGGCCTTGAACGGTCTGTTGGGCAGCGATCTCGCGATCAATGGCGGCACAAACACGACGAACGGATCGACCGCAATTGCAAATTCGCTTGGCGGTTCAACCCCGGCGACCAACAGCAACGCGGGGGCCGTGCTTTTCGGCTTTAACGCAGGGTCGACACAGGTCGGTCTTTTGCTTGAAGCACTTGAGCAGAAGGGCGCGGTGCGTTTCCTGGCCGAGCCGAATCTGGTTGCTCTTTCAGGGCAAGAGGCGAAATTCCTTGCGGGCGGCGAGTACCCGGTGCCCGTAGCACAGGACGGCGACCGGATTTCGGTTGAATACAAACCCTTCGGCGTCGAGATGAGCTTTATTCCACGCGTCGTCGACAAGAACCTGATCAACCTTGAACTCAATGCGGCCGTCTCGGCCATCGACCCCAGCAACAGCGTGTCGCTGGGCAACGGCTTTGACATTTCAGCCTTCACCCGGCGCGAAACCTCGACCACGGTCGAGATGCGCGATGGCGAAAGCTTTGCGATCGCGGGGCTGCTGACCGATGACTTTACCGACAGCTCGCGCCAGCTCCCCTGGATCGGTGACGTGCCCGTCCTTGGTGCGCTGTTCCGCAGTGCCAACTACCAGCGCAGCCAGACCGAACTGGTCATCATCATCACCGCGCATTTGGTCACGCCCACCCGTGGTGAAGCGTTGGCCCTTCCGACAGACCGGATCAAACCACCCACCGAAAGCGAACTTTTCCTGACCGGGCGCACCTCCAGCGGAGTGCGTACCCCGACCAAAGGTGCCGCAGGCGAAGTCGCCAAGCAGGATTTCAGTGGCTCCTATGGCTATGTATTGGATTGATCAGATGAACACCCGGATCTCTGGAAGGCTTGGCATAATCGGTCTTGTTTCCATGGCCGCGCTTGTTGCGGGATGCGCGAGCAGCTCCGATCCGGTCTATACGCAGTTCCACCGCGAGGCCGGTTCCTTGACCGACCTTGGCACTTTCGGAGATGCAACACTGAACAACCGTCTGATCATGACGGGTGAGAAGCAGTATACCTTCGATCTGGCCAACCGCTTTGCAGGTGAGGTTCAGTCGACCGTAACGTTCGAATTCAACTCAGCGCAGCTTGACGCGGCGGCGCAGGCCGTTCTGCGCCAGCAAGCCAGCTGGATCCGTCAATTCCCCGAAGTGCGTTTTCGCGTCTACGGTCACACAGATGCCGTAGGCTCTAACCGCTATAACAAAACTTTGGGCCTGCGCCGTGCACAGACCGTCGTCGCCTATCTGGCGTCGCAGGGAATCAGCACCAGCCGGCTTGAGTCTCTGGTTTCATTCGGGGAAACCCAGCCTTTGGTCGTGACCCAAGGCCGCGAACGTGCGAACCGGCGGACCGTGACCGAGGTAAGCGGTTTTGTCGAACGCCACCCCACCGTACTGGACGGGAAATACGCGCAGATCATCTACCGCGATTATATCGCCAGCGCGGTTCCACCGACGCAGCTTACAGGCAATGCGACCGCCGTCGCGAGCGAGTAACCTTTGAAAACAGACGCTTGAAACCGACTGCGGCACGATCGCGGTCGATCACGACGATCTTCAATCTACCGTGATCCAGCGCCATCGTTTCAAAAGACCCAACAATCGAAACTATTTAGCCCCATTCCTGCCCAAGTTGGGTGGGATATTCCTTGTGTTAGGACAACTGTGTCTGGTCAAAATGGCCGGTCACGGGCGACTGCAAGGAACATCCGGGACCGCCTTTTTGCGATCCGTACCCTTTGCCAAGCCCAGCTAAACAAAGGAAGAAAAGGCCATGAGCAGCATACTGCCGCAGATCGAAGCGCCCCAAATCATCGCCTGTACCATCAGCCGTGATGTCCAGAATTTCGATTTGCTGATTGAAGACATGGAAGACGCCCTGGGGGAAAGCTGGGGGGATCTGGGGTTTGCCGAAGCTCTGGCTTTCTTTGGCCAACCCGAGGCGCAGTCGCTGGAGCTTGTGGCCCTGGCCCTTGACGCCGAGGACGAGGAAGACCTTGTTCTGATGGGTGAAATCATCACGCAGGCCAAGGCGCGCAAGATCAAGGTGATCCTGATCGCCGAAGATATGACGCCCGCAGCACTCCATTCCCTGCTGCGCCAAGGCGCTGACGAATTTGTCCCTTACCCACTGCCCGAAGGCGAGCTCTCTGCCGCGATCGACCGCCTGCGCGCCACCGACGAATCAAAGCTACAGCATGCCGAAAAGGCACCGCCGCTCAAACGCGGTGCGGACAAGGACGGCGCGCTGATCGTCGTACATGGTCTGGCCGGTGGTACAGGTGCGACCACGATGGCCGTAAACCTTGCGTGGGAGCTGGCAACATCTGACAAGAAAAATGCCCCAAAAGTGTGCCTGCTGGATCTGGACCTGCAATTTGGTGCCGTGGCGACATTTCTTGACCTGCCCCGCCGCGAGGTCGTTTACGACATGCTATCCGAGACCGAAATGATGGACAGCGAAAGCTTTGGGCAGGCGCTGCTGACCTATGAGGACCGTCTGCAGGTGTTGACCGCCCCTGCCGACATGCTGCCGCTTGATCTGATCAACTCCGAAGATGTGATCCGCATCCTTAATATTGCGCGGTCCCAGTTTGACTATGTCGTGGTCGATATGCCCTCGACCCTCGTTCAGTGGTCCGAAGCGGTTCTGAACAACGCCCACATCTACTTTGCGATGCTAGAGCTTGACATGCGGTCGGCGCAGAACGCCCTGCGCTTCAAACGGGCGCTGCAATCCGAAGACCTGCCGGTGGAAAAGCTGCGCTATGTGATGAACCGCGCGCCAAAGTTTACCGACCTCAATGCGAAAAGCAGGGTCAAACGCATGGCAGAAAGCCTTGGCATTTCGATCGACGTGCAACTGCCGGACGGCGGCAAACAGATCACACAGGCCAATGACCATGGCACGCCCTTGGCGAACTCTGCCGCCAAGAATCCGCTGCGCCGTGAAATCGCCAAGCTTGCCGCGTCGATCCACGACCTTAAAGCCGAAGAATCCAAAGCGGCCTAAGACGGTCCAAAGGCGCAAGCCAATCCAGAAAGAGCGTTCAGATGTTTTCCAAGTACAAAAAGCAGGGTGACACCTCAGCAGCCAAGCAGGCCGCTGCCGCGAAAGTGACAGCCCTCAAGCCGGCTGAACCGGCGTCGGTCAAGCCCGCGTCGATGCGACGGGCCGCCCAGCCCGCAACCGTGGCGCCGCTTGACCGGGATCTGAAGCGCAAGCAACGGATGAGCGAGATCAAACTGGAACTGCACCGCGCGCTTCTGGACAACCTCAATCTCGCGGCACTTGAACACGCGACAGAGCAGGACTTGCGTCAGGAAATCAACGAGATCTCGGCTGAAATCCTGGCAGAGAAATCGATCGTCCTGAACCGCGAAGACCGGGTGCAACTGAACTCCGAACTTTACGACGAAGTAACCGGGCTCGGCCGCTCGAGACCTTGCTGAAAGACGATACCGTCAACGATATTCTGGTGAACGGTCCGCAGCAGATTTTTGTTGAACGCGACGGCAAGCTGCAACTGACCGACATCACCTTCAAGGATGAAAAGCACCTGCTGCGGATCATCGACAAGATCGTGTCAGCGGTTGGACGTCGCGTCGATGAAAGCAACCCCTATGTCGATGCCCGCCTCAAGGACGGATCACGTTTCAACGCGATGGTCCCGCCGATCGCGGTGGACGGGTCGCTCGTGTCCATTCGTAAATTCAAGAAGGACAAGCTCGGGATCGACGACCTCGTGTCCTTCGGGGCCTTCTCGGAAGAAATGGCCGCGTATCTGCAGGCTGCCGTTGCGACCCGCCTGAATATCATCGTGTCAGGAGGTACGGGGTCGGGCAAGACGACGACGCTGAACGCGCTGTCCTCGTTTATCGACAATGCCGAACGCATCCTGACCATCGAAGATACCGCCGAACTCCAGCTGCAACAGACCCATGTGGGCCGGATGGAAAGCCGCCCGCCCAACGTCGAGGGCAAGGGTGAAGTATCGCCGCGCGATTGTCTGAAAAACGCGCTTCGCATGCGTCCTGACCGGATCATCGTGGGCGAGACCCGCGGCGAGGAAGTCATCGACATGTTGCAGGCGATGAACACCGGCCACGACGGGTCGATGACGACGATCCACGCCAACTCCGCCCGCGACGGGGTCAGCCGTCTGGAAAACATGATCGCCATGGCCGGGATCGAAATGCCGCTCAAGGCGGTCCGGTCGCAGATCTCGTCGGCTGTGAACCTGATCGTGCAGGCCAGCCGCTTGCAGGACGGGTCGCGTCGCATGACGTCGATCACTGAAATCACCGGCATGGAAGGCGATGTCATCTCGATGCAGGAAATCTTCCGCTTCCAGCGCGTCGGCCTGACCCCCGAAAACAAGATCATCGGGCATTTTACCGCCACCGGCGTGCGCAGCCACTTCTCCGAGCGGTTCCGCATGTGGGGCTATGACCTGCCGACCTCCATCTACGAACCGATTGCGGCACAGTAAGGAATACCGACATGAGCGTTGAACCCATCATCTACGGTCTGATCTTCATCGGTGTTCTGGTGCTGGTCGAAGGTCTGTATCTGGTCGCCTTCGGCAAATCCATCAGCCTCAACAGCCGCGTCAACCGCCGGCTTGAGATGCTGGAGAAAGGCACCCGTCGCGAAGAGGTGTTGGACAAGCTGCGCAAGGAAATGCAGCAGCACATGGACAACAAATCCATCCCGATCTATTCGCTTCTGGCTGAGAAGGCCCAGAAAGCCGCCATCGCGTTCAGCCCCAAGCAGTTGATCATGCTGATGGGCGGCCTGTCGGTGGTGGCGTTCATGGGGCTGACGATCGGGACGAGCACCGAGCCTGCCATCCGGTTGATCATCTCGATCGGGATCGGCGTGGGCGCGGTCTATTTCTGGATCTCGGCCAAGGCGAAAAAGCGCATGGGCATGATCGAGGAACAACTGCCTGACGCGGTCGAGCTTATGGTCCGATCGCTCAGGGTCGGGCATCCTTTTGTCAACGCCATTTCCATCGTGTCGAAGGAAATTCAGGATCCGCTGGCCTCGGAATTCGGGGTCATTGCGGACGAATCCGCCTATGGGCGCGACATCGGCGAGGCGCTCAAGGATATGGCAGAGCGTCTTGATATGCAGGATCTCCGCTTTCTGGCGGTGGCCGTCACGATCCAGCAGCAGTCGGGCGGCAACCTTGCCGAAATCCTTGCTGGTCTGGCCAAGGTGATCCGTGCGCGTTTCCGTCTGTTCCGCCGCGTCCGCGCCATCACCGCCGAGGCGAAATGGTCCGGCAAGTTTCTCTCGGCCTTTCCCATTGTGGCTCTGATCGTGATCAAGCTGGGCGATCCGCATTATTATGACGAAGTCATGACGCATCACCTGTTCGTTCCGGGCTGTATTGCCGTTGGTCTGTTTTTGTCTGCCAACCTGATCGTCATGCGCAAGCTGACCGACATCAAGGTATAAGGGGTAATCCACATGGCTATTTTCGATCAGATCAACCAGATCCTTGGCCCGCTCGGTTGGATTGTGCTGTTGGGTGTCATGGGCCTGATGATGGTGGGCAGCACCATCATCATGATCATGCGCCAGCCCGAAGACCCGCTGACCAAGCTCAAGCGCAGCCAGACGGAGGCCGAGACCCGCCCCAACCAGCAGCGCCTTCGGCAGTCTGACCACAACGAACAGCTGCAAAAGTTTGCAAAGTTCCTTGAACCCGAGAACGTGGAGGAGCTGAGCGCCAAACAACTGATGCTGCGTCAGGCCGGCTATTCTTCGCGCGATGCCGTGCGGTTTTTCCACTTTGCGCAGATGGCTCTTGGCATCGCGGGCTTGGTGATCGGTGTCGTTTACGTCAATTTCCTGGGCGGGGGCGAAGGGCTCAGCACGCAAAAGATGATGATGTACACGGTCGGCCCCGGCGGGATCGGCTACTACCTGCCCAAATACTGGGTCACCCGCCGGGTCGAAGCCCGCAAGGAAGAGATCACCCGCGGCTTTCCAGATGCGCTGGACATGATGCTGGTCTGCGTCGAAGCGGGCCAGTCCATGGATCAGTGTATCGTGCGTGTCGCCCGTGAATTGCGCGCGTCCTATCCTGCGCTGGCCGAAGAGTTCGAGGTCGTCGCCTACGAAATGAAAGCGGGCAAGGACAAGGTCGGCGTCCTGAACGACATGGGCGAGCGATGCGGGGTGCAGGATGTGTCATCCTTTGTCACGGTTCTGGTGCAATCCGCTGCTTTCGGGACGTCGATCGCCGATGCACTTCGGGTCTATGCCGCTGAAATGCGGGATAAACGCGTGATGCGCGCGGAAGAGGCCGCAAACAAGTTGCCAACCAAGATGACCCTCGCCACTATGATGCTGACAGTTCCACCCCTGCTCATCATTCTGGTCGCACCGTCGGTCATGGGCATCACCAAGCTAGGAGAAGCAGGCCCCCAATGATCACATCAAGAAGGTACAGGCCGCTTTCGCTTGTACTTTGCATGATCTCACTTGCCGGATTGGCCGCCTGTTCATCAGGCGGCCAATCATTGTTCGGGGTTTCGCGCACCGCGACCGGCCCCTTCGCGCCCGGCATCGACACGTCGAAAGATGCCCAGGACGGCATCCAAGTGGCGCACCGCCTGATGCAGGCCGGCGAATTCGAGCTGGCAATCCGCGCCTTCAACCGCGCCGCCCTTGCCACAGGACTGGACGCCGAAATCCTGTCGGGACTGGGCAGCGCCAATCTGGGATTGGGCCGTCTGGGGCAAGCCGAGCAGCTTTTGCGCAGCGCCGTCAAGGACAACGAAAACCAACCCGAAGTCTGGAACAACCTTGGCGTTGTGCTGATGGAAAGCGGCAAGATTGCCGAAGCGCGACTGACCTTTCGCAAGGCTTACGCGCTCGATAATGGCGAAAGTGACGCAATCCGCGACAATCTTCGCTTAGCACTCGCAAAATCGGAAAATTCTGTTACGGTTCAAGACCAAGAAGACAATTATAAATTGGTGCGGCGCGGCGCTGGCGACTACGTCATCCGGTCAGCACCATGACAGAGGCAGAGCAGTAAAAGGACGCAAAAATGCGCCACCCTATTCTTTTGGCCGTCTGCAGTGCAGGCGTCATCGCTGTTGCAGGTTGCGGTGAAAAATCAGGCGAAAACACCGTTTCGCGCGCTTTTCAGGACGTTAACGTCGTCGATGAAAGCAACCTGAACGATGTCATGCTGACCGTCGCCGACCCCAACGAGGCCGTAGGCTATTTCGCCCGAACCGCCGCCGAAAAACCCGATCGCATTGATCTGCAACGGGGACTGGGGCAGTCGTTGATCCGCGCCAAGCGCAACCGCGAGGCCGCCGATGTCTGGGAAAAAGTCGTCAGCATGAAAGACGCAACGCCTGACGACAGCATTGAATATGCCGATGCGCTGATCCGTTCGGGTGACTGGGCCAAGGCTGAAGCGACGCTTGATGCAGTGCCCCCAACCCACGAAACGTTTAACCGCTACCGTCTCGAGGCCGTGGTCGCCGACAGCAAGCAGGAATGGGCAAAGGCGGACAGCTTCTACGAAACCGCCATCGGACTGACCACCAAACCCGGATCTGTGATGAACAACTGGGGTTATTCCAAACTGACCCGCGGGGACTACAGGGCGGCCGAGCGTCTGTTCATGGAATCGATCCAGCACGATCCGTCGCTGTTCACCGCCAAGAACAACCTGATCCTCGCACGCGGCGCGCAGCGCGACTATACGCTGCCCCCCATCGAAATGGATCAGACCGAACGCGCCCAGCTTTTGCATACGCTTGCACTTTCCGCGATCAAGCAGGGCGACGTCGAAACCGGCAAGGGGCTGCTGCGCGACGCGATCAGCACCCATCCGCAGCATTTCGAAGCTGCCGTGCGCTCCTTGCGCGCACTTGAAGACGCAGGCTAGCGGCAGGTGTCGATCACAGTCTATGCCGCCGCCTGGTTTCTACCGTTTGTGCTGCCGCTGTGCCTTTACACGGCTTATACCGATATGGCGTCGATGCGGATCACCAATCCCACGGTGATCGCCCTTGCCGCCGTGTTCGTGGTGATCGGCCCGATTGCACTCCCGTTCGAGACCTATCTTTGGCATCTTCTGGCGATGGTGATCGCCCTGCTGGTGGGCATCGTGATGAACGCAGCAGGCTTGATGGGGGCGGGCGACGCCAAGTTCATTGCGGCAGCGACGCCTTTCGTCGCTTTAGGGGATCTCAGGCTTGCCATGGCACTTTTCATGGCCACGCTGCTGGCGGCCGCGCTGACCCACCGGGTCGCCAAACACACCCGCGTCCGCAGGCTTACCCCGCATTGGACCAGCTGGGATCAGGGCAAGAAATTCCCGATGGGGCTCGCACTCGGCGCGGCACTTGGGTTCTATTTGATCCTTGGCGTGCTTTTCGGGGCCTGAATTACGCCATATTCAGTCCTTAGGCTGGGCTCTGAACCGATTGCATCCGATCCAAGGGCCCCTTTCATGAATATGCAACCCTCTGCCGTGATGGCACCGCCGCCGCCCCGCACCATCGAAGAGATGAAGCTGCCGGTGGTCATGATGCGCGACATCACGATCAAGACGATGTACCGCAAGAACGTCTCCATGGTCAGCGAAGTGGCCAAGGCGATCTGCCTGCCCCTTCAAGTCACCCAGGAACTGATTGATCTTGCCCGCGAACAGCGCCTGCTCGAGGCGACCGGCACGTTGAACGCAAACAACGGCACCGAGATGGGCTATCAGCTTACAGATCTCGGCAAAGCCCGCGCGCTGGATGCCCTGGCGCAATCCGAATATTACGGCGCGATGCCCGTCCCGCTTGAGGTCTACCGCGAACAGGTCAAACGCCAGTCGGTACGTAACATGCAGATCACCCGCGCCCAGCTGGAAGCGGCCATGGGCCACCTGGTGCTGCCCGAAGCGCTGATCGGCAACTTGGGGCCCGCCGTGTCTGCAGGCCGGTCGATCCTGATGTACGGCCCTCCCGGCAACGGCAAATCCAGCATCTCGAACGGCATCCGCGACGCGCTTGGTGACAAGATCTATGTGCCACGTGCCATCGAATACGCAAGCCAGGTCATCACGGTCTATGACCCCATCGTCCATTCCTCTGCCGAGGACGAGGTGCAGGATCCCAACTCTCTGCGCCGTGTGACCCGCTATGACAGCCGCTATGTGAAATGCGAACGCCCTACCGTGATCACCGGAGGCGAGCTGTCGCTTGATATGCTGGATCTCGTGTACAATCCCACGGCGCGGACCTATCAGGCCCCCCTGCAGCTGAAATCAACCGGTGGTATCTTTATCGTCGACGACCTTGGCCGTCAGAAGGAATCCCCGCAAAGCATTGTCAACCGCTGGATCGTGCCGCTCGAGGAATCGAAGGACATCCTCTCCCTCCAGTCGGGCGAAAAGTTCGAAGTTCCTTTCGACACGCTGGTCATTTTCTCGACCAACTTCCACCCGAATGAAATCTTCGATCAGGCCGCGCTGCGCCGGATCTTTTTCAAGATCAAGATCGACGGGCCGAACCAGAAGAACTTCCTCAAAATCTTCGCCATGGTCGCGAAAAAGCGGAAAATGCCGCTGGACGAGGCGACCCTGATCCACCTGCTCAGGAACAGATACCCGACGATTGACAATACATTTGCCAACTACCAGCCGATCTTCCTGATTGACCAGATGATCGCAATTTGCGATTTCGAAGGCATCCCCTACCAGATGTCGCCCGAGCTGATCGACAGGGCCTGGGCCAACATGTTCGTCAAAGATGAGGTGATTGTGAAATGATGCGATGCGCTGCCTGACAGGGATTGCAGGCTGTGGCCGGATGGGCCGCCCGATGCTTGCCGCCTTGCGTGACGCCGGCCTTCCCGCCCGTGGCTACGACATTCTGCCAATGGACGCGCCCCACATCACCGACGACATTGCCGTCTTTTCCGAAGAGCTTCACACGCTGATCACCGTGGTCCGCGACATCGACCAGACCGAAAGCGTCCTATTCGGCGACCAGAACTTTACCGCGATCCCCAGCCTGCGCCGCATCCTGATCTGCTCCACGCTCAGCCCGCGCTATGTGCTGGGCCTGCGCGACCGGGTGCCGTCGCATATCACGCTGATCGACGCGCCCATGTCCGGTGCTCAGATCGCAGCCGAGCAGCGGCGGCTCAGCTTCATGCTGGGCGGCGACGATGCAGATATCGACGCGGCCCAGCCCCTGTTCAACGCGATGGGAAAACACTTTCACCATATGGGCGATTTCGGCAGCGGGATGCAGGCCAAGGTGCTCAACAACCTGCTGGCCGCCAGCAACACGGCGATGACGCGTCTGGTGCTCGACTGGGCCGATCAGGCCGGGCTTGACGAACGCCGTCTGCTCAAGCTGATCCATACGTCGTCAGGGCAGAACTGGCTTGCCTCCGGCTTCAATGACATCGAATTTGCCCGCGACGGATACGCCGCCGACAATACCATCGGCATTCTGGTCAAAGACATCGCCAGCGCGCTTGATGCAGCACCCGATGGGGCCGACACGACCCTGCCCAAGCGCGTCCAATCCACGATCAAATCGCTCAAACCCCGCCTCTGACTTCATTTTGCCAGTTAAACTCCGGGGGTATGGGGGCTGGCCCCCATTGCATAACTTGTATGGGGGCCCGCCCCCATTTCACCCACTGGCACCACGCACGAGCCATGCTATCTAAACGCCATGCGAGAACTGCCCCCAAAATTCACCGACTGGTTCGCCACCAAAGGCTGGGAGGTCCACCCTCACCAGCAAGACATGCTGGACCGCGCCGATGCACCTGCCCTGCTGCTGATCGCGCCGACCGGGGGCGGCAAGACGCTGTCGGGCTTCCTGCCCACGCTGGTTGATCTTGCGGCGGGCGGTCATGACGGGCTCCACACGCTCTACATCTCGCCGCTCAAAGCGCTGGCGGCCGATATCAAACGCAACCTTACGACGCCCGTCACCGAAATGAACCTTCCCATCCGGATCGAGGACCGGACCGGCGATACATCCCAGACCCGCAAGCGCCGCCAGCGGGCCGATCCGCCCCATATCCTGCTCACCACCCCGGAAAGCCTTGCCCTGCTGACATCGTATGAGGACGCGCCGCGCATGTTCAAAGGCCTCAAGCGGGTAGTGATCGACGAGATCCACGCACTGGCCGACAGCAAGCGGGGCGACCAGTTGATGCTGGCGCTCGCCCGTCTGCAAACCCTGTGCCCCGGCCTCAAACGCGTCGGGCTCTCGGCCACGGTGGAAGACCCCGGCGCCATCGCGCATTTCATGGCGCGCCACCCCGACCCCTGCCCGATCCTGATGGCCGACCCCGGTCCGCCCCCCGACATCCAGATGCTGCGCACGACCGAAAGCCCCCCCTGGTCCGGTGGTGGTGCGGCCTATGCCATTCCGGCAGTGCTGGAACAGGTGCGCCAGCACAACACGACATTGATCTTTCACAACACCCGCGCCCAGGCCGAGATCTTCTTTCACAACCTGTGGCTCGCCAATGACGACAGCCTGCCCATCGGAATCCACCACGGGTCGCTGGACCGGACCCAGCGTGAACGGGTCGAAGCGGCGATGGTGCGAGGGGATCTGCGCGCGATCGTCTGTACCGGCAGCCTTGATCTGGGAATCGACTGGGGCGATGTGGATCTGGTCATCCAGATTGGTGCGCCAAAGAACGTCAAACGTCTCGTGCAGCGGATCGGGCGGGCCAATCACCGCTATAACGCGCCGTCCAAGGCCTTGCTGGTTCCGGCGAACCGGTTCGAAGTCGTGGAATGTGTCGCAGCCCTCGAAGCGGTGCTGGCAGGCGATCTTGACGGTGATCCGCGCGGTCCCGGCCCACGTGATGTTCTCTGCCAGCATATCCTGATCACCGCCTGCGCAGGCCCGTTCGACCCGGATACGCTCTATGCCGAGGTCATTACCGCCGGTGCCTATTCCGATCTGACGCGTGCCGCCTTTGACGCCTGCCTCGATTTCTGTGCGACAGGCGGCTATGCGTTGCGCGCCTATGACCGCTGGCAGCGGCTTCTGTTCTCGGGTGGCACGTGGCAGCTGCGTGACCCGCGCAGCAGTCAGCGCATCCGCATGAACATCGGCACCATTCAGGACACCGATACCCTCAAAGTGCGCATGAAGCGCAACCGTGGCGGCAAACCCTTGGGCGAGATCGAAGAGGGTTTCGCGGTCACGCTCACGGCAGGAGATACATTTCTGATCGGGGGGCAGGTCGTCAAATACGAAGGCCTGCGCGAGATGACTGTCGAGGTCAGCCGCGACAGTGCCAAAAAACCGCGCATCGCATCTTTCATGGGCACCAAATTCGCCACATCGACCCAGCTTTCTGACCGGGTTCAGCAGATGTTCACGCAAGAAAGCTGGCCCGAGTTGCCGTCTCATACCTCGGAATTGCTGGAGCTTCAGCGCAAGGTCAGCCAGCTGCCCCAACCGGGCCGCCTGTTGGTCGAAAGCTTCCCCCATGACGGGCGCGCGCAGACCGTCATCTACGGGTTTGCCGGGCGCAACGGCCAACAGACGCTCGGCCTGCTGCTGACCAAACGGATGGAAAGTCTGGGTCTTGATCCCTTGGGGTTCGTCGCAACGGATTACGCAACGCTGATCTGGGGGCTGAACCC
>JAGXHB010000285.1 GCA_024636425.1 Roseobacter sp. | reverse complement strand
CGGTTGATCTTGTGATCATGGATGCGGTCGAGGATGTCAGCGAGATAGGCCTGCGGATCAAGGCCGTTCAGCTTGGCGGTTTCAATGATCGTCATAGCGCGCGCCAAGGTTTCCGCACCGGTGTCCGCTCCGGCAAACAGCCAGTTCTTTCTGCCGATGCCGATCGGGCGCAGGGCGCGCTCGGCTGGATTGTTGTCGATCGCCACACGCCCGTCCGCCAGGAACAAGCTGAAGGCCTCCTGCCGGCTGAGACCATAGCGGAAGGCCTTGGCCAGATCGCTTTTTCCCGGAATGCGCAGGAGCTGCTGTTCGGACCAGGCGAAGAAGGCTTCGACTTTTGGCTGGCTGAACTCTTGACGTGCCGCGTGACGGACGTCCGCAGGCTGCCCACTGATGTCGCGCTCGATGTCATAGAGTTTGCCGATCCGGTCGAGTGCCTCGCGGGCGATCTCGGACTTAGTCGAGGTCCAGAAGTCATGGAAGTCGCGCCGCAGGTGGGCCCAACAGGCTGCCTCCCGCAAACGCCGCGAGCCATCGGGATCAGGCTCATAAAGCTTGGCATAGCCCTTGTAGCCATCGGCCTGAAGGATACCGCGGACGTCCGCCATATGGTTCAGGACATGCTCTTCCTTCCAGTCCGGCGCGAACCGGTAGGCAGCACCCGGTGGCGAGGACCCCGCCCATGATCGCTGGTCGCGCACATAGGCCCAGATCCGGCCTTGTTTGACCCCTTTGCCAAGCCCCTTGTCGCGCAAAGAGCGATCCAGCACCCGGATCGGCGTGTCATCTGCGTGCAACAGGTCGCTGGCCATGATGTCCGCCTCGATCCGTTCGATCAGCGGCGACAGGGTCTTCATGGCGCGGCCACACCAACCAACCAGCGTGCTTTCGGGGATGTCTGCCCCCAGGCGGGCGAAGATCTCGTGCTGGCGATACAAAGGCAGGTGATCGTCAAATTTGGAGACCAGAATATGCGCCAGCAGGTTCGGCCCCGCCATGCTGCCCGGGATCGGGCGGCTGGGAGCTGGCTCCTGCACCATCCGCTCGCAGCGACGGCAGGACTTCTTGATCCGGGCGATCTGGATCACCTTCATCTGCGCGGCGATCATGTCGAGGAGTTCGCTGACATCCTCACCCACTACGCGCAGATCACCACCACAGTCAGGGCAGCAGGCACCGGGGTCCAGTTCGCGGCGCTCGCGCGGGGTCACGTCCGAGACACGTGGCCGACGCCGCAAAGTAGGCGCACCAGCAGTGTCTGATGACGGCTCATCCTGCCCCTCGTTAATGGGGGCTTCATCGTCTTCAGCCACCGCGACCAATAGGTCTTCCAGCGCCAGTTCCAGCTGTTCGATCTCGCGCTCGATCTTTTCCGATGACTTGCCGAAGGCCAGCTTCTGCAACTTGGCGATCCGCAGGCGGAGGGCCTGAACCAGCTGGTCGTGGACCCGCAATGTCGCCGAGATCTTGGCATTTTCCGCCTGCAAAGCCGCAATCATCGCCTTCAATATGGCGGGATCATCGGAGAGATTTTGCGTTACACTCGACATGCACATGGCTACCACAAAGCACGTGATCGCGCCATAAAAACAAGGCGTTTTAACTCACATAATCAGCCCACACGGGCCGGCGGTGCGCCCCAATCCGGCCTGCGCCAGTCAATGCCTTCCCAGAGCATGGCGAGCTGCGCGGACGTCAGCCGGACGGCACCTGAGGTCATCGCAGGCCAGGGAAAGCGGCCCCGTTCCAGGACTTTGTAGTAGAGACAAAAGCCCTGACCGTCCCAATACAAAAGTTTGAGCCGGTCACCTCTGCGGCCGCGGAAGGCGAAGACTGCACCGCCCGTTGGCTTCTGGCGCAGGACATCCTGGGTCAGCGCCGCCAGACCGGCAATGCCCTTGCGCATGTCCGTGACACCGCAAGCCACGTAGACGCGAACGCCAGTGCCCGGGCCAATCATGCCGCTTCCACAGCACGGATCAGCTGCGTCAGCGCCACGGCAGCCATGTTGCTGTCGAAGTGCAGGCTGCGGCCGTTGCGCAAGCGCAGTTCGACCGCCATCGGGGCCGCGACTGTGGGCGTGTCCGCGATGGCGGGAACGCCATGTGCGGGAATATCGAAAGGAAGGAAGAGCGCACCACCATCCGGTGACCACAGCCCCTTCTTCTTCATCTCATGGCGCCAGGCATAGACCTGCTGCCGCGTGATCTCGTGGCGCTGCGCCACCTGCGTGACAGTCGCCTCATCAACGCCCACAGACATCACGATCCCAAGCTTCTCCTCGTCGCTCCAGCGGCGCCGACGTTCAAACCCAAGTATCTCACCACGCATCGCCGACCCCACCTAAGACACGTCGCAAAGGACGTCGTTAAGCACGTATCTTAGCAAATCAGCAGGAAATCAGGCAGGCGGCCACAATGGAGCGGTTACCGTGTGTCACTGATGCGCGATGCTGGAGCGGCGATGAGAGCGGGGCTGGATCAACTCGTCGGTCTGCGCGCCAATCTCGGCTTTGCCGAGGAGCGCATAGGTCATTCCATTTCGCGCAATGCTGCGGAACACTCCGCGCTGAAAATGGCGCGCAGCGACTTGCTGGCGGTGGACCTCTTCGAAACAGCGAGCGCTCTTGAGCAGGCTCAGCTGAGACTTGAGACGATCTATACCCTGACCGCGCGCACAGCGCGCCTCAATCTGGTGAATTTCCTTTGAAAAACGCAATTCTCAGTTTCCTCACGATGGTTGCATTGATCTCCGCGGTTGCAAGTCCGGCGCTCTCCAGTCCGATCCGTATCAAGTATCTCGTCGAGTTTGACGGTGTCAGGGGCAACGATCTTGTGGGGTATGGTCTTGTCGTGGGGTTGAATGGCACAGGGGACGGGTTGCGCAATGCCCCCTTTACCGAAGAAATCATGTCCAACATTCTCGAGCGCCTCGGCGTCAACGTGGCTGGTGAGCAATTTCGCCCCAAAAACGTCGCTGCGGTCCTTGTAACGGCCAGTCTGCCGCCCTTTGCGCGTGCGGGCGGGCAGATCGACGTCACGGTCTCGGCGATTGGTGATGCCGGCAGCCTTCTGGGTGGAACGCTGGTGATGACACCGCTGAATGCAGCCGATGGTCAGATCTATGCCGTCGCGCAAGGCACGATCATCGCGGGCGGTGCCGCTGCGGGCGGCGATGCGGCAAGGGTCGTGCAAGGTGTGCCGACCTCGGGAACCATTCCGTCAGGTGCGCGTGTCGAGCGGGAAATCGCGTTCGAATTGGGCTCACTGGATCAGCTCAGGCTCGCGCTGCGGGAACCTGATTTCACCACTGCGGGGCGCATCGAAAACATCATCAACGGCAGCTTTGGTCGAGCCGTCGCCGTCATGCTGGATAGCGGGACGGTGCAACTGGATATTGCGGGTACCAGAATGGCGTCACCGGCACATGCGTTGGCGCGAATTGAAAACCTATTGGTCGAGCCTGAGCGTAAGGCGCGTGTCGTGGTCGATCAGCGGTCGGGAACCATTGTGATGGGTCAAGATGTGCGGATCAGCCGGATCGCGGTATCTCAGGGCAATTTGAACTTGCGTGTCGAAGAGGCACCGATCGCGGTCCAGCCCAATCCCTTTGCCGAGGGTGAGACCGTCGTTGTGCCGCGCACCAACGTCGAGATCGAGGAAGAGCCGGGGATCGGCCTTGCCGAAGTGCCATCGGGTACGACACTTTCCGAAGTTGTCGCGGGCTTGAATGCGCTGGGCGTCGCGCCGCGGGACATGATCGACATACTCAAGAGTATCAAAGCAGCAGGTGCGCTACATGCCGAATTCGTCGTGCAGTGAAGGGAACACGATCTGGTGCGGCCCGATCGCAGGTCAGCACGCTTGAACTGTGAGGCGGCGTTCTTAAAAAGCCTGGGCCGCTTCGACCGCGCGCCGCCATGCGTTGTATTTTCTGTCGCGTGTATCGTCCGACATCTTGGCCGTGAACGTGCGCTCCAGCGCCCACATGTTCGCAAAGCTTGCCTGGTCAGGGTAGAGGCCAGCGCGCGTTCCGGCGAGCCAGGCGGCGCCCATGGCTGTCGTCTCGAGAGTGGCGGGCCGGTCGACCGAGGCGCCGATGATGTCCGAAAGGAATTGCATCGTCCAATCGGAGGCGCTCATCCCGCCATCGACACGCAAAGTCGCGGGCTCGGTTCCGGCATCGGTGGCACCGCTCCAATCCAGGTGCATCGCTTCCAAAAGGTCGCGCGTTTGATACCCAACGGACTCGAGTGCTGCGCGGGCCAATTCCTCGGGGCCAGAATTGCGCGACAGCCCGAAAATGGCGCCGCGACACTCGGCGTTCCAATAGGGCGCGCCGAGTCCGGTGAAGGCAGGCACGAGGACAATGTTCTGACCCGGGTCGGCAGCCTCCGCCAAAGGCTGTGTCTCTGCGGCGGTGCGGATCATCTTGAGCCCGTCGCGCAGCCATTGCACAACCGCACCCGCAACGAAAATCGACCCCTCAAGGGCGTAGGTCGGGGTGCCGTCCAACTGATAGGCGATCGTCGTGAGCAAGCGATTTTGCGAGCGCACAGGCGTCGCCCCAGTGTTCAGCAGGGCAAAGCACCCGGTCCCATAGGTCGATTTGAGCATGCCGGGTTGAAAACAGGCTTGTCCGATCGTGGCTGCCTGCTGGTCGCCTGCGACGCCGTAGATCGGGATCGGGCGCCCCAAAAGATCATCGCGTGTCATACCGAAATCAGACGAGCAATCATGCACCTGGGGCAACATTTCCATCGGGACATCCAGCAAGTCGCAGATCGTGCGGCTCCACCGGCCCTTGCGGATATCATAGAGAAGAGTGCGCGCCGCATTGGTGGCATCGGTGACATGCGACCTGCCACCCGTGGCCTTCCAGATCAGGTAGCTGTCGACCGTGCCAAAAAGCAGATCACCCGCCCGCGCCTTGGCGCGGGCGCCCTCCACGTTGTCGAGTATCCATTTTAACTTTGTGCCGGAAAAATATGGGTCGAGCAGCAGACCGGTGCGTTCTGTCACCATATCTTCGTGCCCGCCCTCGCGCAGTGTGGCGCAGATCGCGGCGGTGCGGCGATCCTGCCAGACGATGGCATTGTGAATCGGCTGGCCTGTCTTGCGATCCCAGACCAGCGTGGTCTCGCGCTGGTTGGTGATGCCGATGGCGGCGATATCGGCGGCGGTGATCCCGGCGCGCTCGATCACTTGGCGGCAGGTACCTGCGGCGGTGGACCAAAGATCGGAGGCATCATGTTCGACCCAGCCGGACTGCGGGTAGTGCTGCGGAAACTCCTCCTGCGCGATTGCCGCGACTTGCAGCGCCTCATCAAAGAGGATGGCGCGGCTGGAGGTGGTGCCTTGGTCTATTGCCAGAATGTATTTCATATCCCCTCGGGATTGCTATGGCGCAGGTGCCGGGTCGAACGAGACGCGCGCGCCCCGGTGTTGACGTTCCTGCTGAGTTCAGGCCTTTACCACCTCATCATAGCTGATGGTCTGAGGCTGTTCATCCTCGATTTCAAGCTTGGGCCTCGCGTGCCGGCCTGCTTGAGCCAGCAGGACGGACACGGCTCTTCGTTCAGGGCAGGGCCAAGCCAATCTTGGACAGGCCTTGGCGATCTATGCCCCTCAAGCCTATTCCGCTGCGGCAGAATGCATGCGCTCGGCTCGATTGGCCATGTATTGCTCGAGCGCAGTGACCTCGTCGGCATCCAGGCGAAGGCCCAGCTTGGTCCGGCGCCACAGAACGTCCTCGGCTGATCGTGCATATTCGCGGTCCATCAGCCAGTTTACTTCGGACGCGGTCAATGTAGCGCCGAAGCCCTCGCCAAGATCATCGTCCGTCTGGGCGCTGCCCAGGATGTCCTGCGCCTGCGTGCCGTAAGCGCGGATTAGGCGCCGAGCCCATGCATCGCTCAAGAACGGATAGGCGGCACGCAAGCCGGCAATCTGCGCGTCCACGTCCGTGACCGCAAAATCGCCGCCGGGCAGGGTCACGCCTGCGGTCCACTTGGCCGGGAGACTGTCCATTTCCGCGCCGATCAGGTCCATCACCCCTTCGGCGAGGCGGCGATGGGTGGTGATCTTGCCGCCAAAGATGTTGATGACAGGCGCACCCGCACTGGAATCGACCTTTAGCGTATAATCTCGCGTCGCGGCCGTCGCCGAAGATGCGCCGTCGTCATAAAGGGGGCGCACGCCCGAATAGCTCCAGACGATGTCATCGACGGAAATCGGATCTTTGAGGTAGGCGTTGACGAAATCCACCATATAGGCCTGCTCGGCCGGGGTGCAGACAGGCGGCGTTGCGGGGTCTTCATGCTCCTGATCGGTGGTGCCGATCAGAGTGAAGT
>JAGXHB010000284.1 GCA_024636425.1 Roseobacter sp. | reverse complement strand
GATAAGGCATTCGCACTGCAGCACCCCAGACCAGGCGTCAGGATCTTCTGCCTTGCCGCCATCGCTGCGGCTCAGGCACATCCGCTTATCAAAGCGGCGTTGTTCAGCCGCAGTATCGACGGATTTGCAAGAGCCGCCTTACTGCGCACCTACGGAAAGGAGCCCCGTTTGCTTACTGCAGTTGATCAAATAGCGAGACGAAACCAAGGAAAAGCGCCGCCTCTGGAAGCAGAATCTCGTATTTAAGGGCAAGGAATAGCGTCCAACGCGCGCCGTCTCGGATTTAAGAGCAACGCGACAGCTGCTCAGCAGAGAACCCTTGGTTTCCATACGCTGAGCGCGATCAGCGAGCTCTCGCAGACCATCGCGCGCCCGTGCTATATAAGGTTTGCAGGCGCACCCTGACAAAACACTTGGGTAAAATGCAAAACTGCCGTATTTTGCACATATGAAGCCTCAAGTATCTATGCAGTATGATAGTTTTGACGATCCTCTAGTGGATGCGGAAGCGCTTGAAGAGAGGTCTGAGGACGACCTTTGGTTCCTGCCCGGTCCGATGGAAGTGGAGCCGGATTATCTGCCGCCCGGACCGAGGGCAGAGCTGCGTGAAACCGCAGTCGTCGACGATTGGCGGAAGGCAGAGGCAGGCAATGCCGCCCGTCTCGCCCGTGTGGCTGGCCGGATTGGCGCGCTGGATGACCGTCTGCACCGTGGCCCGGAGGGCTGGCGGCACAGGCTCGCGCTGATGGAGGCGGCAGACCTCAGCTGGTTTGTGGGTGACCGAATTGGCCCGGATCGGCTGGCGCTCTGGAAATCCATGCGCTTGTCCGGCGTGCAGGACGACACCGCGGCGCTCGCGCGCGTCGGATGGGCAGTGCAGCGTCTTACAGGCGGCCCTGGACCGGAAGTGGACCTGTCCGCCTTCCTCGACCGCCGCGACCCCGAGAACCTCGGCGTTGAAGCCGAACCGTTCGCGGATCGCGCGGGCGGTTGGCTCGATCTCATGGCGCAAGCCGCCGATCTTCACCCAATCACGCGCGCTTGCATGGGCTTCCATCTCTGGAGTCTCGCGGGCCTCGGGCAGCACGGCGACCGGATGGAAGCGGCGGTCACAGCCGCACGGATCGTGGCCAGTGAGGGCAAGGGGGCGCTCTTCGCGCCTCTGGCCATGGGCGGGGCAGGGGGGGTGCGCTCCGGTGGCTCACCCGCTGACCGTCTGTCTCGTTGGCTTGACGGGATGGAGACCGCATGCCTGACCGCAATGCGTCACCTCGATGATATCGAGGCATGGTCGGCGAGGGCGGAAGCCGAGATGAGCCCGCTTTCCGGCCGCACGCCCCCGGCCTTGTGCGCGGTACTTACCGAATGGCCGCTCGTGTCCGCTCCGATGGCCGAGGCCCTGATCGGCGCCAGCCGGGCGGCCGTCCAGCGCAACCTTGCTTGGATGGAAGCGCGTGGTCTAATCCACGAGATGACCGGGCAGGGGCGGTATCGGATGTGGAGGGTCGCAACTTAGGCCGTGCTCTTTGTCGGGGGGCCGACAGTTTAGGTTAGAGTCAACGCCTCTGTCCGCCAAACTTGCAGAGAATTCGCGCATCGAGCCCACTTTGATGAATTTTGCTCGAAGCACGAATGTCCGCATGGATGAAAACGAACCGCCCGTGTCCAGTCTTCGTCTCTTGCTACCTTGAGAAATGCGTGGCCCATCGAGGGTGGCGTTCATCGATAACCAGGGCGTGGCTGTGCCTGCGCTGCCCCTTCAGATGAGGATGGTCGATTGGCAGGTTGTCGTGCGTGTGTACAAGTTCCACGGGATCGCCAGACGGCCACAGTTTCAGCGCGGCGAGCATTCCACAAGCCGCGAGGAGCGCCAAACCGATCAACGCTGTAACGACGCCATAAACTGTCAGGAGCCAGCCCGACAGCGGATAGGTCACCAGCCAGCAGGCATGCGACAGCGCAAATTGCGCGGCGAAGAGCGCGGGTCGGTCTTCGGAATGGGCGGAACGACGCAGCAATCGCCCGGAAGGGGTGAGGACGGCGGAATACCCCAGCCCCACCAGAACCCACGCTCCCAGAAGGAGGGGCCAGCCAAGGTCGGTTGCAAGAATCGTCAACGCCAGTCCGACCAGTGTTGCCACCATCAGCGCGGCACCGCCGAACATCACGGGCCGGTCCGACAGCGCATCCAGAACGCTCGGGAGGACGAGCGCGGCCGTCATGGAGCCCGCGCCAAAGGCGAACATCGTCCAGGCCAGCGCGCTTTCAGACAGGCCAAGCGTACCGCGCACCAGAACGACCGTATTGACCAGCACCATCGCACCGGCCGCTGCTGCCGCCAGGTTCAGCGCCAGGAGCCCGCGCAGGCGGGGCGTGGCAAGGTAGATGCGGATACCGCGTGTCGTCCGGTCATAAATGCCGCGTGGCTCGGAAGGGCTGGGGTTTGGTAGCAGCACCGAAACAACCAGAAGGGCCGACGCGGTAAAACCGACGACCGTTCCGAGGAAAAGCGAATTGTAAGACATCACCGCCAACAAAAGCGCGGCCAACGTCGGACTGACGATGTTTTCCAGATCGTAGGCCAGCCGCGACAGAGACAATGCACGGGTATAACGCGCCTCGTCGGGCAGAACGTCCGGGATCGTCGCCTGGAAGGTCGGCGTGAAGGCGGCAGACGCGGATTGCAGCAGGAAGATCAGAACATATACCTGCCAGACCTCGGTGACGAACGGCAGCGCCAGCGCCACACCGGCGCGCACCAGATCGAGCGTCACCAGAAACGCACGCCGCGGCACGCGGTCGGCGAACGCCCCGGCAAGGGGCGCGATACCCACATAGGCCACCATCTTGATGGTAAAGACCGTGCCGAGGACCAGCGCCGCGTCGTTCCCCGCAAGGTCGAAGGCAAGCAGACCAAGGGCGACCGTCGCGAGACCGGTTCCCAGGAGTGCCACGACCTGCGCCAGGAACAGATGGCGGTAGGTGCGGTCGGAGAGGATATCAAGCATGGGGGCCTCAGAGATATCGGGCGATCGTCCGCAACTCGGCGCGATCCATCTCAGAGCCTTCGGCATCGAGGCAATGGTCCATATGGTCGTGGATCAGCGCCCGCTTGGCGTTCGTGATCGCTTTCTCGACCGCCTGCATCTGCTGCGCGATCTCAAGGCAGGGTTTGCCGTCCTCAATCATCTCGATCACGGCGCGGAGGTGGCCGTCAGCGCGTTTCAGCCGGGCAACAAGGGCGGGGTGGCTTGCATGGACAGGGGGATTTGTCATAGGAAAGGCTTATCCTCCCCCGGAGGTTAGAACAAGATGGTGCCACGACGCATCACGCGAGAGACGAGCGGACGGATCGAACTGATGAAAACCTTACGGACACTCGGAAAGGCAGCTTTCGCGACGCTTCTCTGCGCGGCCGTTCTTGTCTGGTCGGTCATGCCTACAACCTCGCACGCGCCCGCAATCCTCGACGTGCTTCAGGAGCATGCGGAAATGATTGCGGAGCATGGGCATTCGCATGGTCTGGAAGAGGACCTGGCTTGGGCCATGCACGGACACAGCCACGACAGTATCGATCACGATCACAGTCAGGCGGTTGTGCCTCGCCCCGATCTGTCGTCGCAGCCACTCGACATCTTCAGGACCTCATGGCGGCTGAGTTCAGCCACAGCGAATATGTTGCGGATAGACCAGATCGAACGACCTCCGCGCGTCTGATCGACCGCGCGCCATCTGCGCGTTCCATCCGATCATCAAACACATATGCGGAGTTCAACCCATGAACACAGTCCATCGGGGCTGGACCGATCCTGGCACGCGCCGGATCGCGATCCTGTCCTTCATTGCGCTATCGGCGCTCATCTCAAGCACGAGCCACGCGCTTGCCCACAATGTCACCGAAGGTGACGCGGGCTACATTCAGGAAATCTGGGGGATAAATATCATTCCCTTCATGTATCTCGGTGCCAAACACATGGTCACGGGCTATGACCACATCCTGTTCCTGCTCGGAGTCGTCTTTTTCCTCTACAGGATGAAGGACGTCGCCATCTATGTCAGCCTCTTCGCGCTGGGGCATTCGACCACGATGCTGGCGGGCGTCTGGTTCGGATGGGGCATCAACGCCTATATCATCGACGCCATCATTGGCCTCTCCGTCGTCTACAAGGCGCTCGACAATCTGGGCGCTTACCAGCGCTGGTTCGGCTTTCAACCGAACACGAAGGCCGCGACGCTGATCTTCGGCTTTTTCCACGGCACGGGCCTGGCCACCAAGATCCTCGATTACGAGATCGCCTCAGAGGGGCTGCTGGCCAATCTTCTGGCGTTCAACGTGGGCGTCGAACTCGGCCAGATCATGGCGCTCGCCGTGATCCTCATCGTCATGGGGTTCTGGCGGAAGTCCCCGAACTTCTTCCGTCAGGCCTACACCGCCAACGTCGTCATGATGTCCATGGGTTTCATTCTCATGGGCTTGCAAATCACCGGCTATTTCGTGGCCACCTGAGAAAATTGGAGATCCAAATGTTCAACGCACAAAAACCGAGCCTTGATGAGCTTCCCAGCTCCGCGCAGCTTATCCGTTCCACCGTCATCGCGGCGGCCAGCGCCGTCGCGATACTTGTGACCGTCGTTCTGCCCGCCGAATACAACATCGACCCGACCGGGATCGGCGGGGTTCTCGGGCTGAGCGAGATGGGTGAGATCAAAGCCCAGCTTGCGGAGGAGGCCGAAGCCGACAGGCTGTTGGAGATCGAAGCCGAAGAGCAGTCGAGCCTTATCAACGATATCTTTGGACTTTTTGTCGGCGCGGCACATGCACAGGAGGCCGAAGTCTGGCGTGACGAAACCACCTTTACGCTTGCACCCGGCGACAGTGCCGAGTGGAAGCTGGTCATGGAAGAGGGCCAGACGGTGGAATACCGAATGATGGTCGATGGCGGTCGGGTGAATTTCGACATGCACGGCCACGGCGGCGGCAATTCGGTGACCTATGAAAAGGGCCGCGGTTCGACGGGCGACGAGGGCGAGATCATCGCGGCATTTGACGGCGAACACGGATGGTTCTGGCGGAATCGGGACAGCCAGCCCGCAACCGTGACTGTCCAGGTGCGCGGCGAATACACCGAATTCAAAGACGCAAGTTGACACAAGGGCAGCCACCCGCATGAAAGGATGCGGGTGGTTGCCTGGCTCCGAAACAGACCTTGGATGAGTCCGCAGTCTCGCCTCAGATTTTCCCCTGAAACCAACCTCGGGCATCTTTTGGCCAATCGGTGACTACCCGCGTGGCAATGTCACGCCTATGTTACGGGATACTTCTTGACCTCCCCCTACTGGAAGCTTGCATAAGGATCGCATGATCTGCGTTTTCCGCCTCATTTTGATTCTTGCATTGAGCTTCGGTGCCGTGGTTGCGCCGGATGTATCGGCAGTGAATGCGGCTGAGGCAGCAATGGCTCAGATGGTGGGCGCCGAAAGCGCGGACGACCATTGCGGCGGATGCGATCCGATCGGATTTGCTGACGGGATATCCTGCGAGGGTGGGTGTACAGTCCCTTGTGGCGCGGGAAGTACGGCCGGTATCGTAGCTCGTACGTCAGCGATGACGCTTGAGATGGCCTTCGGTGTTGTCATCCCGGTCGCGGAACCTGTGATCCCGATTGGCGCGGTTCCCTCCCTTGATCCATTTCCTCCCAAGCTGCCTGTCTGAACCTGATAACGGCCTCGCTTGTTGCGGGGCCTGACCGTTGCCTTGGCCGAAGCTGGCTGAGTGCGACCCTTTCAGATCAAGGCAGAAGTGATGACCCTCAACAGACTGATTTCACGACGGCACGTGCTGCGCACCGGTGCCGCTTTCACGGCCATATCCGCTCTGTCACCGGCACGAGTAGCGATGGCAGGTCCGACAGAGGACCCATTCTTGCTACGCGCTGCGGCCGGACAAGCCGCCCTGCGACCGGCACCCTACGGCTCTACCGACGTCTGGAGCTACAACGGATCCCTCCCCGGCCCCGAGATCCGGGTGCGGCAGGGAGACCGAATTCGGGTTCTGGCCCGGAACGGGCTAAATGAAGGGACGACGGTCCACTGGCATGGCATTCGCACACCCAATGCGATGGACGGTGTGCCGTTCCTGACACAGGACCCGATCCCGGTCCGCGGCGATTTTCTCTATGAATTCGATGCACTGGATGCTGGCACTTTTTGGTACCACCCGCACCAACGCAGTTCCGAACAGGTCGGGCGCGGGCTTTACGGGCCGCTTATCGTCGAGGAAGCAAACCCGATCCGAGTGGATCGTGATCTGACCTGGATGCTCGATGACTGGCGGATGACCGGCGACGGACAGATCGCGAAAGATTTTGGAAGTCGGCACGACGCCGCGCACGGCGGGCGTATCGGCAATTCCGTGACCATCAACGGCCGGATACCGGAACGCATCGCCGTGCGATCCGGGGAACGCATCCGCCTGAGGTTGGTCAACGCAGCCAATGCCCGGATTTTCGGGCTGGATTTCGGGGGGCTTGCTCCGGTCGTGGTCGCTCTGGACGGACAACCCGTGGCACCTCATGCACCAGACAGTGACGTCGTGGTGGTCGGCCCGGCCATGCGTGTCGATCTGGTAATTGATATGACCGGCAAGCCCGGAGATGCCGTGACCGTCACCGATCTCTTCTACAGGGATCTGGAATACCGTCTGGTCGATATCGCCTACGAGCCGGATCGGTTACGGGACGCAGCCCCGGACTGGTCGATGGAACTGCCACCCAACCCGCTGGCCGAACCCGATATGCAAGCGGCCAAACGGCATCGGATTGTCTTCAATGGCGGCATGATGGGGCAGATGATGATGGGCGGCGGCATGGGATCGATGATGGAGCAGATGCGCGAAGGCAACATGTGGTTCATCAACGGCGAAGCAGCAACGGGTCATATGATGGACCCATTGCTGGTCCTGCCGCAGGGCACGTCGCATGTGCTGCAGATGGACAATCGCACCGCGTGGCATCACCCGATGCATCTTCATGGACATTCGTTCCGTGTGATCGCACGGAACGGGCAACCGACACGGCATCGCGAATGGCAGGACACCGTCCTGATGGCACCCGAGGAACGGGTCGAGATCGCCTTCGTGGCGGACAATCCGGGAGACTGGATGTTCCATTGTCACATCCTGGAACACCAGGCGGCCGGCATGATGGTGGTCATACGTGTCGATCCCGGCACGACCAAAACCTGAAAAATCTCACGTATCGATAACCACAAAAGGAAAGAACCGATGAAAAAGATACTTGGACTTGCCAGTCTTGGCACCGCAGGTGCCGCCGCTGTGTTCGCCATGAGCCTGAATGCCGCGCCTGCCGCAGCGCAAGAGGCCACGCTCTACAAGAACCCGCAATGCGGATGCTGCGAGAGCTATGCGGACTACCTTCGCGAGAACGGCTTTACGGTCGAGGTGAAGCCGACCCACGATCTGGTTCAGATCAGCCGTGATGCAGCTATCCCGGACGATTTCCAAGGCTGCCATACGACCTTTCTGGGTGACTACGTCGTCAGCGGTCATGTGCCAATCGATGTCGTCAACACGTTGCTTGATGAGCGCCCGGACATTGCCGGTCTGACACTTCCCGGCATGCCGTTGGGATCGCCGGGTATGGGGGGCGCGAAGCAGGAACCGTTCAAGATTTACACCGTCGAAGAAGGTGTGAACCCGACCGTCTATGCGGTCGAATGATCAATTGCGCGGTTTGGTGCGATCCCGTGCCGGACCGGTTTCAAGGGAAAACAATGGATGAATTGCATGATGATGGACGGTGGAATGATGGGTGGCGGCATGATGATCGCGATGGGACTGGTTTGGTTGCTCATCGTGGCGGTGCTGGTGCTCGTGGCAATCGCCTTAGTCAAATACATCCGCTCGGATGGCGGCAAATAGAAATGCGCCAAGATGCGGAATGAGGACGACAGCAACGGCGACAGCCTGTTGTCGATGGGGATTGGTCTGGGGGCGTGCGTCCTGCTTGTCGTGGCATCGCTCGTCGCGCTCTCATTGTATTTGGATCGCCAGAAGAAGGCACAAGCGACATGAAAAACACCATTAGGCTCGCCGCGGTCTTGCTCGCCACAACGGTCTCGCCCGTTTCGGCGGAGAGCGACTTGCGCATGGGCGAGCGTCTCTATCAGGAGAATTGTGCCAGTTGCCATGGCGCAAACCTGGAGGGGCAGCCCGATTGGCGCTCCAGATTGCCGAACGGCCGGTTGCCTGCCCCGCCGCATGACGCCTCGGGCCATACCTGGCACCATACGGACCGCGTGATTTTGGACATCGTGAAGCGCGGAACGGCGGCGATTGTCGGGAATGGCTATGAAAGCGACATGCCCGGTTTCGAGGAGGTGCTGACGGATGAAGAGATCACGGCGATCATCGATTACATCAAGAGCACATGGCCCGATCGAAACCGCGCTTCGCAGGAAAGCCGTACCCTTGCGGATGAGCAGGTGCAGCCATGACGCAAGAGGTCGTCAGCAAAATCGACCCCGTACCGCGGCGCAGGATCTCCGGGTTTGTGCTGGTGCCGCTGATAGCTTTTGCCCTCATGGTCTTGTTCGGCTGGGGGCTTTTCAGGGGCGGCGACGACTTGCCATCGGCGCTGCTCGACAAACCTGTGCCGGAGTTTGCGCTTCCCCCGGTTCTCGGTCGCGAGGAAGGTCTTTCAACGCAGGACCTGATTGGCCATGTCTCGCTGGTGAACGTCTTCGCCTCGTGGTGTGTGCCCTGCCGTGCCGAACACCCGCTGTTCATGGATCTGAGCGCCACCGGTGAGGTGCCGCTCTACGGGATCAACTACAAGGACCCACCCGAGCAGGCGCGCGCCTGGCTCGACGAATTGGGCGATCCCTACGCGCGCATCGGGGCCGACATCGACGGACGTGCTGGCATCGAATGGGGCGTTTACGGCGTGCCCGAAACCTATGTCATCACGTCCGACGGCACCATCGCCTACCGCCATGTCGGACCGATCACTCGGGCAATCTTGCTCGAAACCCTGTTGCCGATCGTCCGGGATCTGAAAAACCAATCTTTCAAGGAGCCAACGCCATGAAATATCTCAAAACGGCGCTGCTCGTCTGGGCATTGTCCGTCGGCGCGGCGTTTGCCGGGCCGCAAGGCTTCGCACTGCACGACACGCCGCAGCCGGTGATCAATGTGCGCTACGAGACCGAAGACGGCAGCCGTGGGGACATGGAGGATTTTCGTGGCAAGGTGATCCTCGTGAACGTTTGGGCAACCTGGTGCGTCCCCTGCCGCGAAGAGATGCCGACGCTGGATGCACTTCAGGCGGAACTTGGCGGCGACCGTTTCGAGGTTGTCGCCCTGTCCATCGACAGGGCCGGGTCGCCCGTCGTGCAGCGGTTCTACGACGAGATCGGTGTCAGCAATCTCAAGATGTATGTCGACAAGACCATGCTGTCGATGACCGCGCTGCGCACCGTCGGCCTGCCGACGACGATCCTGATCGACGCGCAGGGGCAGGAACTGGGACGGCTGGTCGGCCCTGCCGAATGGGACGAGCCCGAGATGGTGTCCTTTTTGCGGGGGTTCATCCAATGAGTACCTTCGAAAGAATAACACCCGCTCTTGACCTTTCAGTTATCAGAATGACCGGTCCTCAAACTTCAAAAGGATTTTCCGGATGACCGACATATTATCTTCCAACGATGCGGGCACCGTCGGCATCGAAAGCGCCGGCAACCGGCCCCGGTGGTTGATGCGCAAACGATTGCTGTTCATCGGTGCGGCAACCGTGATGGGTGGCGGCATGGCGCTGAACTGGGGATGGCTCACCGCGATCGGTCTCGCGCCTGTCTTGGTTTCGCTGGCACCCTGTGCCGCGATGTGCGGGCTTGGTCTGTGCATGAAAGGCGGGTCCGGCGGGAAATGCAACGATGCGGGTAGTGGCAAGCCCGATCAATCCGAAAGGTGATGCAGTTGATTATCTATCTGACCCGGCGCGCCGCCTTGGTGACACTTGCGGCCACGATCTCCTTTCCGGCCTCCGCCGATCATCCGGGTGAAAATCTGGATGCCCGGATGTTCGAGATGGAGCCATATTTCCAGGCCATAGATGCGGCGCAGGCCCCAGAATTTGAGCTGCAGGATTCCGAGGGGAATCCCGTGCGCCTGTCGGATTTCAGCGACAAGGTGGTCATCCTGCATTTCATCTACGCCAGTTGCCCGGATATCTGCCCGCTCCATGCGGAAAAGATCGCGGCGGTCCAGGCTTCGATCAACGATGGGCCGATGAGCGATCTGGTGCAATTCATCTCGATCACGACCGATCCGGTGAATGACACACCGGACGTCCTGCGCGACTACGCGGATCGGCATGGGCTCGATCCGAGCAACTGGGTCATTTTGACCAAGCGGCCTGATCAGAGCGACGACGCGACGCGCCTTCTGGCGCGGAAGTATGGGCTGGAGTTCACGATGACGACCGAAAGCGACATGATGATGCACGGAGCGGTTACCCATGTCGTGGATATCGGCGGGCGGTTCGCTGCAAAGTTCCATGGCATGGATTTCAAGAACGTGAACCTGATCCTCTATGTCAGTGAGTTGATCAACAGCGCCCAGCATCGACGCCGGGAGCCCAGCTGGTGGGACCGGGTTACCGGGGTGTTTAAATGAATGTCGTCGCGACTGGAGTCAGGCTGTCCTCGACAGATGGAATTTCCCTGACAGCCCTGCGTCGATACTTTTCGGTGATTATCCCGGCCAATCTGATCTGGGAGTTCGCGCACATGCCGCTCTACACGATCTGGAACGATGGCACATGGGGTGAGATCGTCTTCGCCGCCGTTCATTGCACGGGTGGCGACATCCTGATTGCCATGAGCGCGCTGATGCTCGCCTTGATGATGTCGGGCCGAGGCTGGCCCTTTGTGGCTCCGACACGACGCTCGGTGACCGCCCTGGCGGTGGTGTTCGGGTTGGGGTACACGCTCTTCAGCGAATGGCTCAACATCGTGATCCGCGCGGCCTGGGCCTATTCCGACCTGATGCCGATCATTCCGGTCTTCGATGCGGGCCTGTCGCCCGTGCTGCAATGGATTGTGATTCCGCTGGTCGCGTTCTGGTGGGCGGCGCGACCCTCCAGCACAGATCGCAAAGCATGATGGATATTTCCGGCATCGGCATCTTCGCGGCCTTTCTGGCGGGGGCCATTTCGTTCCTGTCGCCCTGCGTCCTGCCTCTGGTGCCGGGCTATGTCTCTTATATTGCAGGCCAGCCGGATTTGCGCACGACGCGGGCGGTCGGCCTGCGGGCGCGCGCTGGGGCACTGGGCCTAAGCGCCTGCTTCGTTCTGGGGTTTTCGACGGTTTTCGTCGCTCTCGGGGCCGGGGCCAGCGCGATCGGATCATTGCTGCTGACATGGCGCATCGAGCTGAACTATCTGGGCGGCGCGATCATCATCCTGTTCGGACTGGTCATGCTGGGTGTCTTTCGTCTGGATGCCTTCTCGCGCGACACCCGCTTCACACTCGACATTCCGGGGGGTCGCCCGCTTGGAGCCTACGTCCTGGGCTTGGCCTTCGCCTTTGGTTGGACCCCCTGCATCGGACCGATCCTTGGCGCGATCCTGACACTCAGTTCGACCTCCGGCGGCATGTCGGACGGAATCTGGCTGCTGTCGATCTATTCCGCCGGGCTGGGCGTGCCGTTCCTGCTGGCAGCGCTGTTCACCGACGCCATCGCCGCGCGGGTCAGGCAGATCGGCAAGGCCGGTCGCTGGCTCTACAAGGGCGCAGGCGTCGCCATGATCATCATGGGCGTTGCCATCATGACCGGCCAATTGTCCCGGTTTGCCTCCTGGCTTCTGGGAACGTTTCCATTCCTGGCCTCAATCGGTTAATTTTTCTCGGCATTTCTGAGGTGAAGGCAGATCAGTGCTGCCCCGATCACGAGAAAAATCAGATTGAGGAAGAACGTGTAGTCGATGCTGAACCGGACCATTTCCTGAAGCGAAGGCCGCTCCGTCGGGATCATCCCTACGAGAGCGAACAGGTAATCCACCGTAATTCCCGCAGCGACCATGCACAGGTACAGCAAGCCTGAAAGATAGAGCGCACACTGCCAGCCGTAATACTTTGCGTGCACCCAGATCACCGTGGCAGCAACAAGATCGGCTCCGAGAAAGGCGATCACACCCCCGAACAACGCGTCACGCGACCAGAGCATCGCTGCCAAGGGGACATTGCCCATCGATCCGATAAAGGTGAAGAAGGCCACGAGTGGTGCCACCAGCGCATTTTCGAGAACGATCAGGAAGCCCGGCGCGTCCTGCGCACCGCCATCTCCGACCAGAAAGATCGCGTTCCAGAAGCTCTGTGGCACAAAGACGGAAATGAAACCCGCGACCATGAAGCCGAAGAGGATCTCCTTCCAGACCATCTTCCACTCCATGAAGAAGGCGCGGGCGATCCGATCCCACCCCTCGCGGGACAGCAGCTTGTCGCGGAACGATCCCTTCATGGTCTGGTCCGTGTCCATACCTTCGTCGGACCGGGCTTTCTCCGCATGTTCTTTTGCGCTTTCGACAAACGACCTTGGAAACCATATCAGGGTGAGGGCATAGGCGTAGATCGTCATCAGAACGCCAAGCAGGAAATTCGCCACCATGAATTTCCAGCCCAGCAGGACCAGAAGGACGATTCCAAGCTCGATCACCAGATTTGTCGATGAAATCAGGAAGGCGATCGAATTGATCGGATGCGCGCCCTTCACGAGGATCGAACGCGACGCGGCAAGAGCCGCGAAGGAACAGGACGACGACACGAAACCAAAGAAGCCGACAATGCCTGCTTTCCTGGCGCCGCGATCGCCAAGAACACGCGCCATCTGATCCCGTGTCACGAAAATCTGGATGCCTGCGGAGATGATATACCCGAAGATCAGCACCCAGAGCGCCTTCCAGAGCATGCCCGCCCCGGTTGTGAATGCTTCGACTATCTGGTCCATTCAGCTTGACCTTTTTTCGCAGTGCCGCCTGACCTGCGCACCTACCGGGAAAACGAGTCTGAAGGATGTGAAAACGGCACTCGCCTTTCAGCCGATCAGATAGACCCTGATCGGCATCCAGATCCCCATGACCATCATCATCAGGTTCTCTGTGAGCGAGACAAAGCCGAGCGGTACCTTGCTGTCGCCGCCGACGCAGGCGCACTTCAATTCGCGCTTGTCGATATAGACCGCCTTGAAAACCGATACTGCGCCAACAGTGCCGATGAACAAGGCCACCGGTGCCGAAAGCCAGGTCAGCGCCCCGGCGACCATGAGGATACCTGCGAAAGCCTCTCCGAACGGATAGATCTTGCCATAACGCACCCACCGACGCGCCAGCAGGTCGTAGTTCAGGAACATGGTCGAAAAGCTTTCGACATCCTGGAGTTTCTGTACGGCCAGAAAGCACATCGAGATCGAGATGAACCATTCCAGGG
>JAGXHB010000283.1 GCA_024636425.1 Roseobacter sp. | reverse complement strand
CGAGCCAGCCTGCGCGCATCATGCCAAGCGCGAAACCAACCTGACTTGACGCCGGGCCGGGCAAGAACTGGCACAGCGCCACCAGATCGGCATAGGCGCTGTCAGAGAGCCACTTGCGTCGGGTCACCAGCTCGTCGCGGAAATAGCCCAGATGTGCGATCGGCCCGCCAAAGGAGGTGAGGCCGAGTTTCAGAAAGGTCGTAAAGACTTCACCCGCTGTGCCGTACGCCTTTCCCTGCACCTCTGTCTGGTCCTGATCCTGCACGTATTTCCCCTTGTCTTGCGGTGGTTCGCCTTTTCCACGAGTTTTGTGTCAGTTGCATGACGGCAGAAGGATGACTGCGCTGCCGATCAGGTACAATGCACTACCTGCGATGTCCCATCTATCGGGGCGCTGTCCCTCGACCAACCACATCCAGACCATCGAACCGCCGATGTAGACCCCGCCATAGGCGGCATAGGCGTGACCTGCGATAGCACTGTCGGCCCGGATCAGTATCCAAGCGAACATTGCAACGCTGGCGAGCCCCGGAACCAGCCAGAACGCCGACATGTCCAGCCGTACCCAGGACCAGAAGGCGAAACACCCCGGAATCTCGGCGAAGGCCGCAGTGAGATACCACACAGGGTCACGCGCTTCGCCCTATCCGCCGCCCGCCGTGCTCGCGGCAAAGCGCCTCGCGCCCGGTTCTGCCAGCATTTCCTTCGCTCTACAGCGTGATACAGCTGGGAAATAAAGCCCAGATCTAAAAACGCCGTTCAATGAAACGAATATGTAATTGTGAAAATGGCTGGGATGGTAGGATTCGAACCTACGGTACACTGTACCAAAAACAGTTGCCTTACCACTTGGCTACATCCCAACGTGTCGCGCTAATTAGTCTGGCTCAGCACAGGGTGCAAGACCCGAATTGCACAATATCGCCAGAAATATCCTAAATTTATTCATCAGCACCGTCAGACCCCAGCAGGTCCCTGTCTGTCCCGGCCCGTTCCTGATCCACGATCTGTTCCAGCGCCTTGTCGGCTTTGGCCGGAACGTCCTGCGCCGGTGCAGTGCTTGCGGACGCACGGGGGGCTGTAGCGGGCCTGGGGGCGGGACCGGCAGCGTCACGCTGATCCTCCAAGGTCAGGATGCGGTAGGTCGGCTCGGGCATCTTGTGGCCGGCGCTGTCAAAGGCCGCCAGCACCAGACGGATCGCTTCGGAGCGGGCGAGGTTGACGCTGGTGTCGTTCTGGTTGATCCACGCCGCCATCTCAAGCGAAACGGTGCTGTCGCCGATGGTTTCGATCCAGACGCCCGGCTCCGGCGATTTGAGAACGAAGGGCAGCCCCGTGAGCACATCCAGCGCCAGAGCACGCGCCGCGGCGAAATCGGTGTCGGGTGCCAACCCCACCTCGAACATGAATCGGCGTTCGGCGTTGCGGGAAAAGTTGATGATTCGTGCTTTGAACACCGTCGCATTGGGGATGCGGATATGGTTGCCATCAAAGCTGAGCAGGACAGTGGCACGGCTGGTCAGACGTATAACCTTGCCCGTGTCGCCGTCGATTTCCACGGTATCATTGGGGCGGAAGGGCTGGCGCACCGATAACATGATCGACGCGATGAAATTCTCAACGGTGTCGCGGACAGCAAACCCGATGGCGAGACCGACAAGACCTGCGGCCCCGAGGATACCTGACAACAGTGCTGTTGCGCCCACAATATCAAGCGCAATCACCAGCCCTCCGAGGATGAAGGCCAGCCGGATGACCTGACGGTAGATGTCCGCGATAAATGCGTTGGGGGCGAGCCTGTCCCAGGGTTGCCGGAGGCGCGCGATGAAAATGCCGAGCAGCACCACGACGATGAATACCCCGAGAGCGATCGCCATCAAGGGAAGAAACGACACCGTCTGCGCCAGCCGTGCCTTCATCCGTTCGACCATCGGGTTGAGCCGCTCGGCCACGTCGGTCGATTCCGTGACGTTGTTTTCAATCGCGACCACGCCTTGAACGCGGTTGGCCAGATCGGTCAGCTGCTGCGATTTTGCGGCGTCAAGCGTGGTGCCCTCAAACGTGACAATCCCTGCAGAGACATCGACGGTGACATTCCCGAAGCCCTCAAGCTCGGTCAGGATGGCCCTGATCCGGGTGGCAATGGCTCTGTCCTCGCCCGCGCTTTCCTCGACGGTGATGGTGCTTGTGGGTTGGGTCGATGTGGTCTGCGCCGCGCCATGCAGCGGTGACAACAGGCACACAAGAACGAGGACATAGCGCAATGCAGCAGCTCCCTAGATGCGTCAGCCCGCGCAGTCGATCAGAATTGCACCGGCGCGCGCACCTGCTTCGACAGCTTCATGGGCCTGAACGGTGTCGGAGAGGGCAAAGACCCGCTCGACCGGGCAGTCAAGCGCGCCGTCGGCCAGTGCCCGGTGGACCGTCTCGATGGCAAGGGCGCGTTGGGTGTCGGTCAGCAGATAGACCAGCACGATGTCTATGGTGACGGCCTTGAACAGCAGCGGCTGAAACGGCAGCGTCGGTGCCATGTCCTTGGCCGATCCGTAGGTGGCGATACGACCGTTGGGCTTGATCACCTGTGCATCGACGTTGATATTCACGCCGAATTCAACCTCGATGATCTGATCCACGGGGGCACCGTCGTTCGCGGCGAGGATCTGATCCGCCAGATCGGACGCGCTGTAGTCCAGCACGGCATCCGCACCGGCCGCCTTGGCGCGCGCGGCACCTGATGTGCCTGTCGTGGCGATCACCCGCGCGCCACCCCATTTCGCGAGCTGCACAGCCAGATAGCCGACGGTCCCTGCACCGCCATGCACCAGCAACGTCTGCCCCTTGATGTCACCGCCGTTAAAGACCGCGTGACACGCCGTGAGGCCGGGGATGCCAAGGCTTGCCGCGGTTTCGAACGATACGTCTTCCGGCAATGCGACCGCCTGGGCAGCGGGCAGGGCGATATGGGTGGCGGCGGTGCCCAACGCGCGTTGCCACTGGCCGTTCCAGATCCAGACCCGCTGCCCGATGCGGGCCGGGTCTACACCCCCGCCAACAGCCTCGATGACACCGGCACCGTCACTATGGGGGATCACCGAGTCAAAGGCCGGTTTGGTCATGCCGGGACGTCCGCGCCGTGACTTCACGTCCGAAGGGTTCACGCCCGACAGCGCCAGCCGCACAAGCACTTCGCCGCTTGAGGGGGTAGGGGTGTCAATGTCGGTCAGGTGCAGCACATCGCGTGCCTCGCCCAATGTGGAATAGGTGATCGCGCGCATGGCTGTAACCCTTGTTCTGGTGGGACCTTTGCGGGGCTCAGCACCCGCGCAGCAACCTTACTCGCGGATTTCGGTGGTGCCAACGCCCCAAAGCCGCGCTTTGGGCGCCCAGCCCTTGTAGCCGTCCGCGCGCAGATAGCACCATTCCAGAGTGCATTCTCCCAGACGCGCGATAGCCCCCATCTCGAACTCTGCGGCGACCGGGGCTTTTGGGTCGGGCCTGACAAGCAGGCGCAGACGGTCCTGTTCGATCAGCACCGTCCGGGTGCCCGACAGCAAGGAATAATGCACCCAGCCGCCCATGCCGTCGCGATCCTCGACCCGCCGCCAGTGGCCGTGTTCGGCGGTGATGCGCAGGGGCATATCACGATGCTTGAACACCCAGTCGATGCGGTGGGTCAGGGACGGGCCGCGCCGCACATTGCCCTCCGCGGCTTTCATCGACACGAAACGCGGCACCGGCAGATTGGTGACCTGACCCACCTCGTCTGCCAGTCCTGGCATCACAAGCGACACAGTCGCAAGAGCGGCCCCCAGAAGGGCGGAACGGAGCTTGGGTATCATGACAGCCTGCTTGATTGGTTGCGTGTTGATTTAATGCTCTTTTACGCCGCGAGGTTCTTGTGCCTCGTCGCCGCTTGGGACACCATGCCATCAAGCTAAGCACAATGCCAGATGAGGGAGGCCCACAATGTCACAGCAACCGCTAAGTGTTGTAGTCACGCGACGGTTGCCGGAGGTCGTAGAGAAGCGGCTGTCGGAACTGTTCAAGGTGTCCTTGCGCCAAGACGATACGCCAATGACCCGCACCGAACTGGCCGAAGCGATGAAATCCGCTGATATTCTCGTGCCGACCGTGACCGACGACATTGACGCTGCCTTGCTGGGGCAGGCGGGCGACCGCCTGAAGCTGATCGCCAACTACGGGGCGGGGGTCGATCATATCGACGTGATGACAGCGCGCCAGCGGGGGATTCTTGTCTCGAACACGCCGGGCGTGCTGACCGATGATACCGCCGACATGACGATGGCCCTCATTTTGGCCGTGACGCGCCGGATGTCCGAAGGCATGGCGACCATGCAATCGGGCGACTGGAAAGGCTGGGCTCCGACCGCGCTTCTGGGCGGTCGCGTGGGCGGGCGACGTTTGGGCATTCTGGGCATGGGCCGGATCGGTCAGGCGGTCGCGCGCCGCGCCAACGCCTTTGGCATGCAGGTGCATTACCACAACCGCCGCCGCCTGCGTCCTGAAACCGAAGAGGCGCATGCCGCCACCTATTGGGAAAGCCTGGACCAGATGGTCGCGCGCATAGACGTGCTGAGCATCAACTGCCCCCACACCCCCAGCACGTTCCACCTGATGAACGCACGCCGGTTGAAACTGATGAAACCTTCCGCCGTGATCGTGAACACCAGCCGGGGCGAAGTCATCGACGAAAACGCGCTGACGCGGATGCTGCGCGCGGGCGAACTTCAGGGTGCGGGACTTGATGTCTATGAACACGGGACCGACATAAACCCGCGTCTGCGCGAACTGAACAACGTGGTCTTGCTGCCGCATATGGGATCGGCCACCCTCGAAGGGCGGATCGAGATGGGCGAGAAGGTCATCATCAACATCAAGACATTCGAAGACGGCCACCGCCCGCCGGATCAGGTCGTTCCGTCCATGCTCTAACCCCTCATCCGTCCGGAGACGTATCATGCTCAAGCCCCTTACCGCCGTTGCCGTTTTTCTGGCCAGCGGAGCCTTGGCACAGCAAGCCGCCGACAGCATCGCCCCCGAAGCCGCAGGCAGCGGCGCGTTCGCGGAAATCTCGCCCGAGGTCACGGCAGCGTTTGACGCCAAAAATGCGGGCACGCCCGTCATGGCTGAGGACTGGATGGTCGTTGCCGCGAACCCGCATGCGGTCAAGGCGGGGGCGGATGTGCTGGCCGCCGGAGGCACCGCTGCGGATGCGCTGGTGGCCGTGCAGACGGTGCTGGGTCTGGTCGAACCCCAAAGCTCTGGCCTTGGCGGTGGGGCGTTTCTGGTCTGGTATGACGCTGCAAGCGACGCGATTACGACGATGGATGGCCGCGAAACCGCACCGCTGGCCGCAACACCGCAGCTTTTCCAGGATGACGCGGGCGAACCGCTGGGATTCTTCGATGCGGTCGTGGGCGGGCGGTCTGTCGGCACACCCGGCACACCCGCCTTGCTTGAGGCGGTCCATGCCCGTTGGGGCACTCAGGATTGGGCCGATCTGCTGGCCCCCGCGACGCAAATGGCGCGCGACGGCTTTGCCGTGTCGCCGCGTCTTGCCGGGCTGGTTGCATCCGATGCAGAACGGCTGGCCAGTTCTGACGCTACGGCGGCCTATTTCATGCCCGGCGGTGTCCCCGTCAAAGCGGGGGATACGCTGACCAACCCCGACTATGCAGACACTCTGGCAGCATTGGCAGAGGGCGGTGCCAGCGCTTTCTACACTGGCGACATCGCGCGCGACATCGTGGCGACCGTGCAAGGGGCAGCGGGCAATCCCGGTGTCCTGTCCGAGGTGGATCTGTCGATCTACAGCGTCAAGGAACGCCCCGCCGTCTGCGCCCCCTACCGCGCGCATGAGGTCTGCGGCATGGGACCACCGTCGTCCGGGGCGCTGGCCGTGGGTCAGATACTGGGGCTGCTTGAAGGCTATGACCTGAGCGCGGGCCCCGAAGACGCCAATGTGCTGCGCCTGATCGGGGACGCCTCGCGGCTCGCCTTTGCGGATCGGGGGCGCTATGTCGCGGATAGCGATTATGTGCCGGTCCCTGTGGAGGGGATGATCGACCCGGCCTATCTGGCTGAGCGCGGCAAATTGCTGTCGGGCGATGACGCACTGCCCGAGGTAAGCCCCGGCGATCCCGCGTTCGACCATGCGCTGAAGTGGGCGGATGACCGCTCCATCGAATTGCCTTCGACCTCGCATATCTCGATCGTGGACAGCATGGGCAATGTCGCCAGCATGACCACGACCATCGAAAACGGCTTCGGCAGCCGGCTGATGGTGCGGGGCTTTCTGCTGAACAACGAACTCACGGATTTCTCCTTTGCCAGCCACACCGACGGCACGCCGATTGCCAACCGGGTCGAGCCGGGCAAGCGGCCCCGGTCGTCCATGGCACCGACCATCGTGATGAAGGACGGCACGCCGGTGCTTGCCGTGGGCAGCCCCGGCGGCAGCCGCATCATCGGCTATGTGGCAGAGGCGATCATCGCACATCTGGATTGGGGCATGGATGTCCAGCAGGCGGTGTCTGTGGGCCATGCCGTCAACCGCTTTGGCACCTTTGATCTTGAGGCCGGAACGCCACGCGCCGATCAGGCCGCCGCACTTGAGGCGTTGGGCTATGAAACCAGCGTGACGGATCTGACATCGGGCCTGCACATGATCGCGATCGGTGATGGACTGCAAGGCGGTGCGGACCCGCGCCGCGAAGGCATCGCACTGGGTGAATAAGGGATAGGAATCATGGCACAGGCAATCGAGCTGCCCCGCAATGAAACGGGGATCGAAACCGCCTTGGGTATTCTCAAGCAGCAGTTCGGCGAACGGTTTCACACCGGCCAGGCCATGCGCGACCAGCATGGCCACACCACAACATGGATCCGCACGCAGGCCCCTGACGCTGTCGTCTTTGCGCAATCCACGCAGGACGTCGCCGATGTCGTCAAGGTCTGCGCTGCCCACAAGGTGCCGGTCATCGCCTTTGGCACTGGCACCTCGCTCGAGGGGCATGTGAATGCGCCGGCGGGGGGCATTTCGGTAGACCTGTCGCTGATGGATCAGGTCGTGCAGGTGAACGCCAGTGATCTGGATTGCCGCGTTCAGCCCGGTGTCACGCGCGAGGCGCTGAACACGCATCTGCGCGATCAGGGGCTGTTTTTCCCGATTGATCCCGGTGCCAATGCCTCGCTCGGCGGGATGACGGCCACGCGGGCGTCGGGCACCAACGCGGTGCGCTATGGCACGATGAAGGACAATGTGCTTGCGGTCGAAGTCGTGATGGCCGACGGCAGCATCATCCGCACAGCGCAACGGGCGCGCAAATCCTCCGCCGGATATGATCTGACGCGGCTCATGGTCGGTTCCGAAGGAACGCTGGGGATCATCACGGAAATCACGCTCAAGCTGCAGGGGATACCGGAAGCGATCAGTTCGGCGCGGTGCTCCTTTCCCTCCGTCGATGCTGCCTGCGAAACGGTGATGAGCGTGATCCAGTACGGCCTGCCCGTCGCGCGGATCGAGCTGCTGGATGCGATGGTCGTGAAGGCCGTGAACGCCTATGCCAAGCTCAGCTTGCCCGAAACGCCAATGCTGCTGCTGGAATTCCACGGATCGGACGCGGGCGTGGTCGAACAGGCCGAGGCGTTCAGTGCGCTGGCAGAGGACAACGGCGGGTCGGACTATCAGGCGACCACCACGATGGAAGAGCGCAACAAGCTGTGGCAGGCGCGGCACGACGCCTATTGGGCAATGCTGGCGCTGCGCCCCGGATGCAAGGCCGTGGCCACAGATGTGTGCGTGCCGATCTCCCGGCTGGCAGACGCGGTAGGGGCGGCCAACACCAAGGCCGCCGAGCTGGGCCTCATTGCGCCCATCGTGGGCCATGCGGGCGACGGAAATTTTCACGCGTCCCTGCTGCTGGATATGGAGAACGCGGACGAGGTGGCGCGGGCGGAAGAGTTTGTCAGCTGGCTGAACGATCTGGCGATTTCGATGGATGGCACCTGTACGGGCGAGCATGGGATCGGGCAGGGCAAACGCCTCTATCTGACCAAGGAACTGGGCGCGGCGGTTCCCTTCATGGCAATGATCAAGCGCGCGCTGGATCCGGACAATATCATGAACCCGGGCAAGATCCTGCCTGCCTGAAGGGACGCGCTGACGCGCGGCGTGATGTTTGCCCCTGCGTCCCGCAGGGGCGCTTTTTGCCTCCGGCGGGGATTTTTTTCCATTTGGAAGAGGGTCAGCCGCTGGGCTTTTTGAGCCTGCGTCGCATTTGTGCTTTCATGCGTCGGCTGGGCTGCGCGATTTGTGCTGGGGCTGCTAAACATCGGCGCAACCCTCAGTCCGGCGGAGCATTGGATTCATGAAAACTCAAGTCAAAGCACTGGTTGTCGGCGGCGGTGCCGTCGGAACGTCGATTGCCTATCATCTGGCGCGCGCCGGTTGGGACGATGTGATGCTGTTGGAGCGCGACGAGCTGACATCCGGGTCGACATGGCATGCGGCGGGTCTGCTGCCCTATTTCAACATGTCCTTCGCAACGACGCATATTCATGACTATTCGATCAAGTTCTACAAGACGCTTGAGGAAGAGACCGGGTTGAACGCAGGGTTTGCCGTGGTGGGCAACCTGCGCATGGCGCAGACGCAGGAGCGTATGGATGAATACATGCTCTATGCCTCCACTGCTGAAACCTGCGGCGTGCCGTACGAATGGCTGACCCCGGACGAGATCAAGGCGAAGTGGCCGCTGATCCGCACGGAGGATCTGAAAGGTGCGCTGTACCACCAGACCGATGGCTATATTAACCCCGCCGACGTCACCATGGCGATGGCCAAGGGCGCCCGCCAGCGCGGTGTGATGATCGAGCGCAAATGGCAGGCGGATGCGTTTCACTGGAACGGCGACGCATGGGAAGTCACCGTCACCAAGATGGTGGAGCGCGGCGGCAACCTTGTCCCAAGTGACGAGCAGGTCGTGATCACCGCCGAACATGTCGTGACTGCCAGCGGAAACCACGCGCAGCGCACGGCCAAGATGCTGG
>JAGXHB010000282.1 GCA_024636425.1 Roseobacter sp. | reverse complement strand
GTGACAAAGGGGTTCTGCGCCTCCATCTCTTGCTTGGCCGAAAAGACCTTGGGCATGCCGATGCTGGCGTCCTTGTGGATCACCTGACGCTGCAAGTTCGCATTCTCGACGCTGTCATCATCTATAACGCCGATCGTGCCCACCCCTGCGGCTGCCAGATATTGCAGCACGGGCGCACCAAGGCCCCCTGCCCCGATGACCAGAACCTTGGCGTTCTTCAGGGCCTTCTGGCCAGCGCCGCCCACCTCTCTCAAGACGATGTGGCGGGCATAGCGGTTCAGTTCCGTGTCCGAGAACGTTCCCGTCTGCACCGGCGCTTCGGCTACGGGTTCAGACCGGGCGCGCAGCCGGTTCAGCACGTGGCGATACCCCAAGACCAGCAGGATAAACCCCGTCAGCAGCAACCAGGGCGCTGCACTGCCCCCCGTCGCAATGCGCAACGGATGCCCGTCAGGCAGCAGTATATTGAGCCCGATCACGGTCCCGAACAGCGCTCCCAACAGTTTGAAGCGCGTATCGCGCGGCTGCCCCATGGCGGCACCTGCAAACCAGATCACCGCCGCCAGAATGAACACCAGCAGCATCAGGACGATCCGCAGGTTGAAATGAACAGGTTTTGCCGCATCGGCCCTCGCTTGCTTCCGGCCAGGGCCGGTTTCCTGCGTGAACCTAAGCTTTTTTCCGCCGACACCAACCCAAAACATGCAGCGGTTGCTGGATCAGAAGACGCGCTGCCCCGCAGACCATGTCTCCTTGAGCATTGCCATATCCCCCAGCCGCGAAAAACGGATCAGATCGGCGCGCTTGCCAATCCTGATCGTTCCCCGGTCGGTCAGCCCGACGCTTTCCGCGGGTCTGCGGGTGACTGTGGCGATACCGCGCGCCAGATCGCCCCAAAGATCACCCAACTGAACCGCAGCCATCAGCAGTGCTGCCGGCACATAATCGGACGACAGAATATCCAGCCGGTCCATCTGCGCCAGTTCGGATGCCGCAACATTGCCCGAATGTGACCCGCCCCGAATGAGGTTCGGCGCGCCCATCATGTTGGCGATTCCGCTTGCGTGGCAGGCATCTGCCGCCTCGACCGTGGTGGGAAATTCGGCCAGACGCACCCCATAGCCGTGGCTGGTGCCGACCTGTTCGGCGGTTGTGTCGTCATGACTGGCCAGCGTTGCCCCAAAGCGACCGGCAGCGGCCACCGTCGCCGCCTCGTGAGCTGCACCGAATTTGAGCTGCAAACCGCACAGGAACTCGACATAGCTCTCGAACTCGGTTGCGGTATAGCCGTGCTTGCCGCGCACATAGGCCTCGAACTTGGAGACGTCGCGGAACTGGCGCTGTCCCGGCGTGTGGTCCATCATCGAGACAATACCGACACGATCTTCGGGACCGAACTCCGCCAGTTCCTCGGCGAGGGTTTCGGAACAAATTTCCGCACGCAGGTGGATGTGGTGGCTGATGCGCAACCCGCCTGCCGCACGCATCGCCAGAATTTCATCCGCCATGTTGCGCGCGTATTTTGCATAGCGATCCCCTTCGGACACAATGGAGCCGACGCGGATGGCATCGAAAACCGTTGTGATCCCGGTTCCTGCCAACTCGCGGTCATGGGCCAGAATAGCGGCACGGTGCGGCCAGTCGACCTTGGGTCGCGGTGTCATGTGGCGTTCCAGATTGTCGGTGTGCAGTTCGATCAGACCGGGTGCCATATAGTCGCCCTGCATGTCCACAGCCCCTGCCGGAACGGCGCTGCCGGTCTCAATGGCGGTGATCACGCCATCCGCCAGATGGACCGCCCCTGTCACAACCTCGTTTTCGAGGACAAGGCGGGCGTTGGCAAAAATTATATGCTGGGTCATGAAACATTCTTATGATTTGAAGGAACAGAGAGTGAAAGATGGGTCAGGATTTTGTCGACTGTCTGGTCCAGCGGTCCGCTGTTGTCGACCGTGTAAGCGGCCATATCCTCGGGCACATCGAACCGCGCGCGGCTTAATCGCTGGGCGATGTCCTGCGGCGTTTCGCGCCCCCGCGCAGCAAGCCTTTCGGCCAGAACATCTGTGGAGGCGGTCAGCACAATCGTGTTGAGCCGCGCAAAACGCGCCTGCGCCGCGGGCAACACGGCACGTGACAGGTTCGCCAACACGTCGCCTCCCTGGGCAAGCGATGCGTCCACTGTGATCGGGATACCATAGTGCAACCCATGCGCTGCCCAGCTTAGCGCAAAGGCACCCGCCGCGTCGCGCTCACGGAACGCTGCTTCGGTCACACCGTCAAAGTCTTCTCCTCCGGCGTCGCCGGGCCGCGTGATCACCCGTCGCACCAGCATCAGCGCAGGATCTGCGGCAGCAAGCGCCTGCATGACGCTGTCCTTGCCCACACCGGAAGGCCCGACAATGGCGATAAAGCGCCCCGTCATGCGGCCAACCCCGGCGTGAAGGCCGTGACATCAAACTGGCGGTCGCAAATCTCGTCCCGCGCGGCATGGTCGTGGAAGATCCCAATGATGGCAGCCCCCCGCGCCTTGGCCTCGACGATCATCGCCAATACGGTCGCGCGGTTGGTGGGGTCAAGGCTGGCGGTCGGCTCATCCAGCAAAAGTGCGGGATAAGGATAGGCAAAGCCGCGCGCGATATTGACCCGTTGCTGTTCGCCCCCCGAAAACGTGGTCGGGCTAAGCTGCCAAAGCCGTTCAGGAATGTTCAGCCGGTCCAGCAAGGTCTTGGCTTTCTCCGTTGCAATCTCCCGGTCAGTGCCGGTGACCAGCAGCGGTTCGGCCACCACATCCAGCGTCGACACGCGTGGCACCACCCGCAGAAACTGGCTGACATAGCCCAACGTCCTGCGCCGCAGCTCGATAATTTCGCGCGGTGCGGCGGTCACGACGTCCGTGTCGCCCACCATGATGCGGCCCGACGCGGTCAGGTAATTGCCGTAGATCATCCGCATCAGGGTCGATTTTCCCGATCCCGATGCGCCCACCAGCGCCACACATTCACCGGCAGTGACGCTTAGCGATGCGCCTGCCATCACCGGAATGACGGCGGCACCCTGATTGTGCAGCGTAAAGGATTTGGAGACGTTTTCGATCTGGATCATCGGTTCATACCTGCAAGACAGAGGACACAAGAAGCTGCGTATAGGCGTGCTGCGGATCGTCCAGCACCTGATCGGTCAGCCCCGCTTCGATCACATGACCGTCCTTCATCACCATCAGCCGGTCCGCCAGCAGCCGCACAACGGCCAGATCATGCGTGACGATGATCGCGCTCAGCCCCATCTCGCGGACCAACCCCCGCAGCAAATCCAGCAGCCGCGCCTGCACGCTGACATCCAGCCCACCCGTCGGTTCATCCATGAAGACCAGCCTTGGCCCCGTGACCAGATTGCGCGCGATCTGAAGCCGCTGCTGCATGCCCCCCGAAAACGCGGTCGGCCTGTCGTCAATGCGGTCTTCGCTGATTTCAACACGGCCCAACCAGTCGATGGCCTTGCCCCGGATCTCGCCATAGTGCCGCGCATTCACGGCCATCAGCCGTTCGCCGACATTGCCCCCCGCACTCACGTTCATGCGCAGCCCGTCGCGGGCATGCTGGTGCACAAAGGCCCAGTCGGTGCGTCCCAGCATCCGGCGCTCGGGCTCGGACATCGTGACCGTGTCGCGCAACCCCTCGGCGCGGGTGTCAAAGCGCACGGCACCGCTGTCGGGCGTCAGATGCCCTGCAAGGCAGTTGAGCAAGGTCGACTTGCCCGACCCGCTTTCCCCGACGATGCCCATGACCTCGCCGGGATAAAGATCGAACGACACGTCCGTGCAGCCGATCCGCGCGCCGTACATCTTCGCGATGTTCTCAACCTGCAACAGCGGGGTCATGCCGCATCCTCCGCATAGGGCACGCCTTGGGCACCGACATGCCCTGCCTTGCGACGTGTCGCGCAATAGTTGGTGTCGGAACACATGAACATCCGCCCGCCCGCATCATCGACGATAAGCTCGTCGAGATAGCTGTCTTCCGCCCCGCAAAGATCGCAGGCATGATCGGCCTTGGTCGCCTCGAACGGGTAGTCTTCAAAATCAAGGCTGACAACGCGGGTCCAAGGCGGCACCGCATAAATGCGCTGTTCGCGGCCCGCGCCGAAAAGCTGGATGCCCGCCATCTCAAGCTTGGGATTGTCGAACTTGGGGATCGGGCTCGGGTCCATGACATAGCGCCCCTCGACCTTGACCGGATAGGCATAGGAGGTCGCAATCGCCCCGTGCTGGCTGATATCTTCGTAAAGCTTCACATGCATCAGCCCGTATTCCTCAAGGCTGTGCATCTTGCGCGTCTCGACCTCAGAGGGTTCCAGAAACCGCAACGGTTCGGGGATCGGCACCTGATAGACCAGGATCTGGTCCTCGCGCAGCGCCGCTTCGGGGATGCGGTGGCGGGTCTGGATCACACTTGCCTCGCCCGTTTCCTCGGTGACCGCAACGCCTGCCGTCTTCTGGAAAAAGCGCCGGATAGACACCGCGTTCGTCGTATCATCCGCACCTTGATCAATAACCTTGAACGTATCGTCAGGCGTCAGGACCGCTGCCGATACCTGCACACCGCCCGTGCCCCAGCCATACGGCATCGGCATTTCGCGGCTGGCAAAAGGCACCTGATACCCCGGTATCGCCAACCCCTTGAGGATCGCGCGGCGGATCATCCGCTTGGTCTGTTCGTCCAGATAGGCAAAGTTATAGTCGCTCATGTGCCCGAGCCTTCCTCTATTTTGGCCTCTGCTTCAGCCTTCATTTTGCCAGATAAACTCCCGCCGGAGGCCTCCCCGCCCGCGCCTTGTCCTGCCGCCTGCGCTTCGCGGCGCAGTTTGCGGATCAGCTCCAGCTCCGACTGGAAATCCACGTAATGCGGCAGCTTGATATGCTCCAGAAACCCCGTCGCCTGGATGTTGTCACTGTGGTACAGCACGAATTCCTCGTCCTGCGCAGGTGCGCCCAGATTGTCCTCGCCCAGTTCTTTCCAGCGCAAGGCGCGGTCGACAAGCGCCATGGATATCGCCTTGCGTTCGGTCATGCCAAAGACCAGCCCGTAGCCGCGGGTGAATTGCGGCGGCTCGGTCTTCGATCCGCTGAACTGGTTGACGGTCTCGCATTCGGTAAGGGTGATTTCGCCAATTTCGATGGCAAAGCCCAGCTCGGGAATGTCCATCTCGACAGCGACGGCACCGATGCGCAATTCGGCCACGAAGGCATGATTGCGGGCATAGCCGCGCTGCGTCGAATAGGCCATGCCAAGGATAAACCCCTCATCTGCGCGGGTCAGCGCCTGCAGGCGCAAGGCACGGCTGGCGGGCAGTTCAAGCGGGGTGCGCGTCAGGTCGTCGGGCTGATCTGACCCTTCCGGCTCTGCCTGCATCAGGCCTTCGCGGTCCAGAAACGACATGATGTGGGGCGTCGGGCCTTGGACCCCTTCGCCAAGCGGCATCGTGCCGACCTCGCCATCGGCGGCCAGCTTGAAATCCAGCAGACGGTGCGTGTAGTCGAATGTCGGCCCCAGCACTTGCCCGCCGGGCGCGTCCTTGAAGGTGGCAGACACCCGTCTGTCGCAGGCCATCTTGTCGGTATCGACCGGGCGCGACCCGCCAAAGCGCGGCAGCGTGGTGCGGTAGGCACGGATCAGGAAGATCGCCTCGATCAGATCACCGCGCGACTGCTTGATCGCCAGCGCCGCCAGATCAGGATCATAAAGCGATCCTTCCGCCATCACGCGATTGACGGCCAGCGCCATCTGTTCGCGGATCTGGTCGATGGTC
>JAGXHB010000281.1 GCA_024636425.1 Roseobacter sp. | reverse complement strand
TCCGTGTGGGGGCACCACTTAATCTGAACATTTCATTGATCTGAAACGGAATTTTCCGTTCCTGATGGGTTGTGTCGGCTAAACGGTTTCCCATGTCGGGCACGCAGCGCTGTTGCGGGGGGTGGTCTGTTCTCAGGGGCAGGTGCGCCATTTTCGTGCCACTCTGCTCACCGACTTCGCGTATCGCGGGGATGCGGCAGGGGGCGATGAACTCGCGGGTCGGCAAAACCGTGCCAGCATGTGTAGGTGCGTGGCTGCAAGCGGTGTGAGCCGGGCAGAAAGCCCTATGCGCTTCAGGATTTCTTCTGGCTGATCCGGTTTGCGGAGAAGGACGAAGGGCGGCCTTGGTAACGTACCAGGTCCGCCCTTCGTGATTGGTGCAGTTTGGATTGCTGCGTTAGAAGCCGGGCAGCAATTCGGCGACGCTGCGGCGCTCGAAGGTGGTGCCGCGGGCCGCGCCGAATGTAATGCGCCCGCCGATCCCGACGAAGGGTTCTGAATCCGATCCGCCTGCGGTGGAAAGCTTGGTCGTGCCTGCTTCGACAAAAAGATTGACGTTCTCGGACAGGTCGCCGTCGATGCGGACGGAGAGGGTACGAACATCAAGCCCTTCGATGTCAGCGTAGTCAATCGCGCCAGTGACGCCCAAGGTGTTGGGCATGGCGTAGCGACCCGAAACACCGATGGTTGTTCCGTCCGCGCCGTCTGCTTCAATCCGCCCGAGATACCCTTCGAAATCGGCTGGACCTGCGCCATGGCCCGCTTCGACCCCGAAATAGTTGGCATGATCGGTAAATCCGGCCAGTTCGAGGCTATCACGGGTGTAAAACGCACCAACAGAGGTTGATTGGTTCAGATGATAGATGCCATGGGCACCCAACGACAGGTTGTCGACCTGGCTTAGCCCGAAATTATCCGCGCCGATGTCAAGTTGCGCACTGAAGACATGGTCGAAGGCAAATTCAACCGAGCCTTTGACGCTTGCCTTGTCGGCATCCATGTCGTCAAGGAAGGCCGAGTAAGACAGTTCGATCATGCCGCCCGTCACCTCGATCGCCTGTGCTGCGGGTGCGATTGATGTCGCGCACAGCGCGGCTGCCAGTATTCTTTTCATAAATGCTCCGTGATTGCCTGATAAGAGGCTTCTTTTGCGAATGTCCTCTGGCGTCAGGATAGTCGCAGTCAGGCTTGGGAACAACGGCAGTGCAGCTTAATTCTTCCAGTGGGGGGAGTTGTGGCCAGCGGGTCACGGATCGGGCAGGGATCAGGTGCAGGGGATCGAACGCAAAAGGGCGCAAGTTTCAACTTGCGCCCTTCTTGGCATCACGGTCCTAGAAGTTTGGCGTCAGTCGCGCCGCTCTGCAAAGCTCAGGCCGATAAATTCGGGGGTATGATCCCCAAGACCGACAACCTTGTTGTCATTGTGGTTGCGGTTGTTGTCGCCGCGGTTCTGACGATTGGCGTCGTCCGACCGGTTGTCATTGCGGCCGCGTCCGCCGCGACGGTTCTGCTGCGGCTTGTCCTCCGCGGGCTTTTCCTTCGGGGCTTCTTGCTCGGCGACCTTTTGAGGGGCCTCCTCCGGTTTGGGCTTGGCTGGCGCGGTGTTGGGTTTGGCGTCCTGTTGGGGCGCATCATCCTTCTTGCGGCTGCGCGACCGGGTCCGCTTGGGCTTATCAGGCTTCGGCGCTTCGGCTTCGGGGGCTTCAGGCTTGGTTGTGGCCTGCGGCGCAGCAGGGGCGCTGCCGCCCAAGGGATTGTCGAGCCGCGGGATTTCGCGCTGCACCAGACGTTCCACGTCCTCGAGGTTCTTTTCGTCGCGCGGAACGCAGATCATGATCGCCTTGCCGTCGCGGCCGGCACGGCCCGTACGGCCGATGCGGTGAACATAGTCTTCCGCGTGGCTGGGCACGTCAAAGTTGAAGACATGGCTGACCGCTGGCACATCGAGCCCGCGTGCGGCGACGTCAGACGCCACAAGAAAGCGCAGCGTGCCACTGCGGAACCCGTCAAGCGTCTTGGTCCGTTGGCTTTGGTCCAGATCACCGTGGATAGGGGCTGCGTCATAGCCATGTTTTTTCAACGACTTGGAGACCGTATCGACATCCATCTTGCGGTTGCAGAAGATGATCGCATTGGTGCATTTGTCGCCTTCTGCATCTATCAGCGCGCGCAGGATATTGCGTTTTTCGGTGGCCTCGCGATCCTTGCGGGACGCTTTGAACATCAGCACGCCTTGTGTGATGTTTTCGCCGGTCGTGGCTTGTCGCGCAACTTCGATGCGCACGGGTGCCGACAGGAACGTATTGGTGATCCGTTCGATCTCCGGTGCCATGGTCGCCGAAAAGAACAGCGTCTGGCGCGTGAAAGGGGTCATCTGGAAGATGCGTTCAATGTCGGGGATGAAACCCATGTCGAGCATCCGGTCCGCTTCGTCAACGACCATGATCTTGACGTCGGACAAGATCAGCTTGCCGCGCTCGAAATGGTCGATCAGGCGGCCGGGGGTGGCGATCAGAACGTCCACACCCTTGTCGATCAGCTTGTCCTGCTCGCCAAACGATACGCCGCCGATCAGCAGCGCCTTGGTCAGGTTCAGGTGCTTTGTGTAGGTGTCGAAGTTTGCAGCGACCTGTGCCGCCAGTTCCCGTGTCGGGCAAAGAACCAGACTGCGCGGCATCCGCGCGCGGGCGCGGCCACGGGCAAGCATCGTGATCATGGGCAGGGTGAAGCTGGCGGTTTTGCCAGTACCTGTCTGCGCAATACCCAGCACATCCTTGCCTTCGAGGGCGGGGGGGATTGCACCAGCCTGAATGGGCGTGGGGGTCTCGTACCCGGCTTCTTCGATGGCCTTGAGCACTTTGGGGTTCAGATTTAGGTCAGAAAATTTTGTCATGTGTGTCCGATGATAGCGGACATAAATTTCGGCCCGCGGCAGCATTCATGTCGGCCCGCATGGCCCAAGGGGCGGACAGCGCCGCGACATGTTGTGCTTCCCTTAGCAAAGACTGCACAGATGGTCAAACAGATGCGCTAAGACCCTGCGAAATCGGGGAAATGCGTAGCAATTTTGCGGTCCAGTTCCAGATCGGTCTCGCGCAGCAAACCATGTGCGGTCAGGCGGTCGCGCAAGCGGGGGGTATCGGCGGAGACTTCGTCGAAGAAACGGCGGAGCCCGGCCTCGCCCGCCTCTGCTTCAACCATCTGGAAAAGGTCATGCATGGACAGCCCACCTTTTTCGTAGGGTCTGTTGGGGCCAAGTTCGGGCCGGTAGCTGCCCTTGGTCACGCGGTAGCGATAGGCGGCGATCCAGTCCTCCCACGATTTGGCGTGCGCGTGGGCGAGATCGATGCCGTCTTGCCGGTCGTCACAGTCCAACATCTTGCCGTTCTGGAACACATTGTGGATGCGTACATGGATATTTGGCAACCCCGTGCGCACAAATACCTTGCCCGCCAGATGGCTGAGGAACCCGCCTTTCAGGTATTCACCGAAGGTCGGATATATGTCAGCCACAATGCGCGCGCGGTCCGGACCGTTGGGAACGAAGGCCTTGAACGCGGAAGGGGTGCCGGAGAGCTGCTCCATCGGGCGGATTCGCGTCGCGGGCGGATCGGCGGGGCGGTCGGCCAGAATATCCGCCACGGGGCGTTCCGAGACCAGAAATTCGTCGACATCCATGTGGATCAGCCAGTCAACTTCTGCCTTGCGGTTATAGGCGTGGGTGGCATTGGCGGTCTGGCGCAACTGATGCGTGTCGGGCCGGTCGCGTTTGCGCTGTCTCCAGTATTTCGCGTCGCACACGGTCACGCGCACCTTGGGATGGGCGTCCAGATGCACGAAAGCTTCGGCGTTGTCCGCATCCAGATAGATATAGAGCCGGTGCGCGCCCGCCTCGATGTGGTGGGCGGCGAACTGCAGGATGTCAGGCGCAGGCGCAAGGATGGTCGAGGTCAGGCCCCATTTCACGTCGGTCATGGCGCTATCTTGCGGATTGCGGGATGCCAGACAAGGCTAGACCATCATTTCCTTGGTCGCTGTCAGCCGCACATCGGGATAATCGCGATCCACACGGTCGATATCCCATTGCAGGCGGGTCAGGTAAACGATGTCGCCGTCGTGATCATGCGCAATGTGCTGCTTGTTGCTTTCGGTAAATTTTTCAACGGCCTGTCGCGGCCCGTTCACCCACCGCGCCGAGGTGAATTGCGACGGCTCGAACCGCACGGGCAAGCCGTATTCCAGCTCGATCCGGGAGGCGAGGACTTCGAATTGCAACTGCCCCACGACGCCCACCACAAAGCCCGACCCGATGGACGGTTTGAAGACCTTGGCCGCACCTTCTTCGGCGAATTGCATCAGCGCTTTTTCCAGATGCTTGGATTTCATCGGATCGCCCGCGCGCACGCCTTGCAGCAGCTCGGGCGCAAAGGACGGGATACCGCTCACGCGGATTGCTTCGCCTTCGGTCAGGGTGTCACCGATGCGCAACTGGCCGTGGTTGGGGATGCCGATGATGTCGCCAGCCCAGGCTTCCTCTGCCAGTTCGCGGTCGGCGGCCAGAAACATGACGGGGCTGGCGATGGTCATAACCTTTTTGCTGCGCACATGGGTCAGTTTCATGCCGCGCGTGAAGTGCCCCGATGCCAGCCGGACAAAGGCAACGCGGTCGCGGTGCTTGGGGTCCATGTTGGCTTGCACCTTGAACACAAAGCCCGAGACGTTTTTCTCTTCCGGCAGGATCTCGCGCGGGGTGGCAGACTGGATCTGAGGTTCGGGGCCATAGGTGGCGATCCCGTCCATCAGTTCCTTGACCCCGAAGGAGTTGATGGCAGAGCCGAACCAGATCGGCGTCAGCGACCCTTCGGCCATCAGCGCGGCATCCAGCGGCGGCATCAGTTCGCGCACCATCTCAAGGTCTTCGCGCAGCTTTTCGAGCAGCCCAGGCGGCACGTTTTCGGCCAGCTTGGGGTCGTTCAGACCTTCGATCTTGATCGATTCAGACACCTTGTTGCGGTCGGCGCGGTCCATCAGTTCCAGCCGGTCGCGCAGAATGTCATAGCAGCCGATGAAATCGCGGCCCACACCGATGGGCCAGCTTGCCGGGGTCACGTCAATGGCCAGGTTCTGCTGGATCTCGTCGATGATCTCGAACACGTCACGGCTTTCGCGGTCCATCTTGTTACAGAAGGTCAGGATCGGCAGGTCGCGCATCCGGCACACCTCGAACAGCTTTTGCGTCTGGCTTTCCACGCCCTTCGCGCCGTCGATCACCATCACGGCGGCATCGACAGCCGTCAGCGTGCGGTAAGTATCTTCGGAGAAATCGGAGTGGCCGGGCGTATCCACCAGATTGAAGCGGTAATTCGTGCCTTTGTTCTCAAAATCGAACGACATGGCCGAGGCGGAAACCGAGATGCCGCGGTCCTTTTCCATCGCCATGAAATCCGACCTTGTCCGGCGCGCTTCGCCCTTGGCGCGGACTTGGCCGGCCATCTGGATCGCCCCGCCAAACAGCAGGAATTTTTCTGTCAGCGTCGTCTTGCCGGCATCAGGGTGCGAAATGATCGCGAAGGTGCGGCGCCGCGCGATTTCGGCGGGCAGGGCGGGGCGGTTTGACGGGGTATCCAACATGGATCGGCATATATCTGCGGGCATGCGCGCGCGCAAGTGTGCTAGACTGGGGCTCGCCATCACTGCCACACGGTCTAGCTGAAGCCCAAGGACAAAGGAGTACGGACATGAATATCAAGGAAATCGCGCAGGAACTGGTCGCAGGGTGTCGTGAACGGCGCGAGGTTGAAAACCTCGACAAGCTCTATGCCGAAGACGCCGTTTCGGTCGAGAGTGTCGACAACGGGCAAGGGCGCGAGGCCAAGGGGCTCGACGCCATCAAGGGCAAGCACGACTGGTGGGACAGCGCGATGGAAGTGCAGGAGGCCAGCGTGAGTGACCCGATGTACCACGGCGATGACCGCTTTGCCGTGATCTTTGACATCAAGGCCAAGGAAATCGCCAGCGGCAGTGTCTTCGAGATGAAGGAAGTCGCGCTTTACCACGTTGCGGACGGCAAGATCACCCGCGAGGAATTTTTCTACGCCTGATCAACGCATGCTGGCCTTGCGCAGCAGTTCTGCGGCGTCGGGCCGGTTCAAAAGGGGCTCGGACACATCAAGCCCTGCGTGGGGCAGATCAGAGTGGCCGGGGATCACGTCACCCATGGCATCGGACAGTTCCGGCGGCAGCACGGCCTTGGTGCGGCTGTCGATCAGCATCGATTCCGCCGCAATCCCTTCGGCATAGATGATCTGGTGGCCGTCAAACAGAAGCTGGAAATAGTCTACAAAACCGCCATCCTGTACGCGCACCGTGTCACCGTTCACCAGATGGCGCACTTTGACCAGCAGCTCGGAGCGGCCCGCGCCAAGGCGATCCTCGCGCTGATAGATGAAAAGCCGGTGATCGGGGCTGACAATCAGGTCATGATCGTTGTTCAACGTGCCGGCGCTGATGCAGATTGGGGCAAATTCACCGACCGCCCGCACTGTGCTGTGTCCGATCCAGCGGATCGCCTGCACGCCGTCATCGCGTGTCAGCAAGCGGTCCCCGACCTGCAGATCCTCGATCGGACGCTGTTCGCCCGATGCCATCGTGATGTGGGTGCCGCGGGTGAAAGAGACGCAGGCCACCTGCGCGAACTTGCGCAGCGCTGACACGGTGTCGATGCCGACCAGCCGGTATTCCAGATTGGCCGTTAGTGCACCAAGCGGCAGCATGAAGATGTCTTCGGCATTGCCTTCGGCATCGACCTCAACCAGCAGGATCGTATCACTGGTTTGTCCATCCGGCGTCATGAAGGTCAACGCACTGTCCAGATGCAGCGTGGCCCCGGCGGTGCCGATTTCACTATCGGGGGCAATCTGGAAACGACCCGGTGCCAGCGTCAGGATCGACAGGCGCAGCGGGGCCGATCCGAAAGAGAGCTCGTACACATCATCAAGCAGCAGTTCAGAGGCAAAAGACAGCTCGTCCCCCATGTTCGCGCCGTCCGACGCCACAAAATCGGCGGCCCTGTACACCGGAACGCTTTGAAGAGGGGCAGGGCGCTGCGACGTCATGGGAATCATTACCTTTGGGAAAGCTGAACAAGAACAGGCTTCGTCAGATTGGGATAGGAATATGACACGAGTGGGTCAACCCTTTGGTGTTTTGCTGGCAACTGCCCCGGTGCCGGTGTTACCAATCCTCGTAAATCAATACGGAGGAACACAATGGATCTGGGAATCAAGGGAAAGCGGGCACTGGTCTGCGCATCGTCCAAAGGCTTGGGGCTGGGCTGTGCCGAAGCACTGGCGCAGGCGGGCGTCGATCTGGTGATGAACGCGCGCGGGTCAGAGGCGCTTGAGGCGTCGGCAGAACATATCCGTCAGGAATACGGCGTCGAGGTGCTGACCATCAGCGCCGACATCGCAACAGAAGCAGGCCAGAAGGCTGTGCTGGAAGCCTGCGGGCAAATCGACATTCTGGTGAACAACGCCGGCGGGCCGCCCCCCGGCATGTGGCACGACTGGGACCGCGACGATTTCATCAAGGCGCTGGATGCGAACATGCTGGCCCCCATCGCCATGATCAAGGCACTGGTGCCCACCATGATGGAGCGGGGCTGGGGCCGCGTGGTCAACATCACCTCGCAATCGGTGCGGGCACCCATCGGTGTTCTGGGCCTCAGCAATTCGGCCCGGACAGGTCTGACGGGCTATGTCGCCGGCACATCGCGGCAGGTCGCGGGCAAGGGCGTGACGATCAACAACCTGCTGCCCGGCATCCACGCCACCGACCGCGCCGACGCGCTGGATGGCAATGTGGTCAAGCAAAAGGGCATCACGCTGGAAGAAGCCCGCACCGAGCGCGCGGCAGGTATTCCTGCGGGGCGCTATGGTACACGGCATGAGTTCGGCGCGGCTTGCGCATTCCTGTGCTCGCAGCACGCGGGCTTTATCGTGGGGCAAAACCTGCTGCTCGATGGTGGCGCCACCAACCTCACGATGTGACGCAAAAGCGTCTGATCGTCTGACAGGGCGATCACAAAAACGACACCCCGCCGCATTCTGAATGGTGCGGTGGGGATCGCTCGGCTACCGGTTGAGGACGCATGTCTTCAAAAGGTCACCCAGATGAACTCCTTCCTGCTTATCGGTATTTTCGGTGCCATCGTTGCCGCAAGCCTGCTGGTCGCCCCCCGCCGCGCGTCTATCGACTGCTTTTTCGGCGGTATGACGGCTGAGGGGCAGGCACCGGGTCTTTGGACGCTGGTGCTGAGCCAGGTTACGACATGGATCTTTGCGCGGTCTTTGATGAACGCAGCGATCCTTGGGTATTACTACGGTATCGCAGGCACGGTGGCCTATGCCGCCTATTACGGCTCCTTCCTGACCGGCGGGTTCATCGTAGGCCGCCTGCGCGAAAACGGGTCGATGTCGGTTCAGGACTGGCTTGGGGCACGCTTCGGTGCGGCGGGCAACGGGTGCTATAATCTCGTGATTGCCCTGCGGCTTTTGTCCGAAGTCTTTGCCAATCTGCTGGTCGTCGGGCTGATTTTCAACGCCGTTCTGGCGGGCAGCGGGACAACCGCAATCATCATCGTCGCTTTGGTGGGGCTTGCCTATTCGGCATGGGGCGGCCTGTCTGCGGCGCTGCGCACGGATGTGTTGCAGATGGCCGTGTTTCTCGTGGTGTTCGGTGTGGCCTTTGTCGCGCTGGTCGCCAGCCCCGATTTCGATCTGGGCGCTGTCGTGACTGCGCCCGGAACATCGGGGGCCTATAACGGCTGGGTCTTGCTGGTGGTCGCGTTGTTGCAGGTGTTTTCCTACCCCGCGCATGACCCTGTGATGATGGATCGCGGCTTTATCGCGGATGCAGATACGACTCGCCGGTCGTTTCTGCACGCCTTCTGGATCTCGACACTGTGCATCATCGGTTTCGGGTTCTTCGGTATTCAGGCCAGCCTTGTCGGTGCCGCCTATGAGGGAGAGCTGATCGGCACCTGGGCCGGTATGTTCCCGCCTTGGGTTTTTGGCGCGCTGATGATCTCTCTGCTGGTTTCAGCGCTGAGCACGCTTGATTCCGCGCTCGCATCCTCGGCCCGGTTGGTGGTCGAGGAACTGAAGCTTGCGCCGCGCACATTGGGCGGCGGGCGCGCTGTGATGGTTGTCTTCATGCTCGCGGGCACGCTTCTGACACTGTGGGGGAATGCGACGCTCTTTGATGCGGTGGCCGTGTCCGGTACGGCGTCTATGTTCCTGACACCGGTGCTGATCGTGGGACTGGTGATGGGGCGGCAGATTGCATCCTGGGCGTATTTTGCGGCATTCGGTGCGGCACTGCTGGGGGCGGTGGTCTATTTCGGGCGGTCCTGGGCAATCTTTGCCGCGCTCCTGCCGGAAGGGCATAATTACGAGAAGCTGCTGGTGATCTGTGTGGTCGTCCTTGTCGCAGGCTTCGCGGCGGTGCTTGCGGGGGCGCGGAGAGGCTGATAGCGGTCGTATCCGAGCGAATTGATCGGATAAGACAGCCTGCCATGACCCAAGCGACCCCCCGGCTTGAAATCAAACATCTCAAGCGCAGCTATGGTGGCCGCGCGGTGGTGGATGATGTGAGCCTGCAGATCCTGCCGGGGCAGGTGACCTGTCTGCTGGGGCCGTCGGGGTGCGGCAAATCGACGACCCTGCGCATGATCGCGGGCGTTGAAATGCAAGACAGCGGCACCATCCATGTCGATGGCAACCTGATTTGCGACACAAACTTTCGTGTCCCGCCAGAGCGGCGCGAGATCGGGCTGATGTTTCAGGATTTCGCCTTGTTTCCACATCTGAGCGTGGCGGATAACGTGGGCTTCGGTCTCAGGACCGGCACCAAACCCGAGCGGCGGGCGCGCATCGAGGAACTGCTGGAACGCGTCGATCTGCTGCGCTTTATCGACGGCTATCCGCATCAGTTGTCGGGGGGTGAACAGCAACGGGTTGCCCTTGCCCGTGCATTGGCACCGCGCCCCAAGATCATGCTGATGGACGAGCCGTTCTCGGGCCTGGACAACCGGCTGCGCGACGACATCCGGGATGAAACGCTGGGCATCCTCAAGGAAGAGGGCACCGCCGTCCTGCTGGTGACCCACGAACCTGAAGAAGCGATGCGCATGGCCGATGAAATCGCCCTGATGCGTGACGGCAAGATCGTGCAGCAAGGCGCGCCCTACAACGTCTACACCCGGCCCATCGACCGCGCGGCGGTGGCGTTCTTTTCAGATGCGAACGTGCTGCACGCCGAGGTGGAGGGTGCGTTGGCTCACACCGCTTTCGGGCGGTTTCTGGCGCCTGGTGTGCCCGATGGGACCAAGGTCGATATCGTGTTCCGGCCCCAGCATGTGCGCATCGACTTTGACCGCGCAGGAAAAGGGCCGCTGCCCACCGCGACCGACGGCACGCCCGCACGGGCAGTGGTGGCCCGAGCGCGTTTCATGGGCAACGAAAGCCTTGTCGAGTTTGTGATGGACCATGACAACAGCACCCTGCGCGCCACGGTGCCCAATGTGTTCCTGCCGCAGCCCGGTGCCGTGATGTGGCTGACGATCCGGCGCGACAAATGCTTTGTCTTTCCGACAGGCGACATCTGACGCATATCCTCGGCCGTGTTGAAAGCGGGCTCCAAAAGAGATTTTATGCCTTCGGCGAGGATTTTTTTCCATTTGGAAGCAGGGCGTCGGGATTGAACAGTTCAGGCAGGGCATCGGCGCTTTCGATCAGATCAAGGCGCAGGTCCGTGTTTTGCCGTGCTGTTGCGTCCCAGCCTGAAACGGTCCAGCTGCGGGCGTGATGCGTCAGGGCAATCGGGTGCAAGGTCAGAGACCTGAGGATTGCGTCCCTTCCGGTGTCGCCGTTGTACAGGATCTTGAGCTTTTGACGCGCGCGGATCGCGGCGCGGATCACCGGCAGGTGCGCCATCCCGCGCGCCGCATTCGCAAAGGGGTGTTGAAGTCGCTGCCAGTCGGTCTGCTGTGTTTCCGCCTCTTGCGGGAGCGCTGCGTCAATCTTGGCCGCGAGGCTGGTTGCCGCCGCCTTGAGGTCAGGGTCGGTGGTTTCAAGGACAACCGCAAGGGCAAGCTGGAGAGCTTCGATCTCGGGGTCTGTCAGCGTCAGAGGCGGCAGGGAGGTGGCCTGCGCCAGCCGGTATCCTGCGCCGCGAGTGCCACTGACCGGCACGCCAGCAGCCTGTAGCCGACCAATATCACGGTAAAGCGTGCGCAAGGACACGCCCAACGTGGCGGCAAGATCTCCGGCACGGTGCAGGCCATGATCCTCCAGACGGGAGAGCAGGGCAAAAAGGCGGTCAGAGCGGCGCATGGGCTTTTGTGGCGGATATTGCACGCGAGCACAAGACAACTGCCAAAAAACTGTCAGGAGTTGCCACGCATGCCTGAGCCAGACTGAAATCGGCACGACAGTGTACGTTTTTTACCGCTTTGTCCCTTCAAGCCGCAGGCAGGCCTGCTTAGACAGGTCAGGACTTGAACGCGGCCCTCCCGCGTTCCTTATGGTTCAAATGTGGAGAGACTTATGTTGAACAATATCGGCCTTCCGGGCCTTCTGCTGATCGCCGTCGTTGTGCTGGTTCTGTTCGGACGCGGCAAGATTTCAAGCCTCATGGGTGAAGTCGGCAAGGGCATCACCAGCTTCAAGAAGGGTATCAGCGAAGGCGACGATGATACCAAGAACCCAAAAACCGAAGAGACGGCGGAACTGTCCGACGACAGCGCAGTCGTGACGGATGTGAAAACTGACAAGGACCGGGTGTAACCTTTTATGTTTGATCTGGGGTGGTCCGAACTACTGATCATTGGGATCGTCGCGCTGATCGTGGTGGGCCCCAAGGATTTGCCGATGCTGTTTCGCAAGGTCGGGCAGTTCGTGGGCAAGGCCAAGGGCATGGCGCGCGAATTCAGCAATGCGATGAACGATGCAGCAGATGAGAGCGGCATGCGCGAAATCTCGTCCGGGTTGAACAAGTCGATGCGGGCGGCAAGCAATCCCTTGGGGTCTGCCATGGACGGGGTGAAATCCGCGGCCAAGTCGCTGACCGATATCGACCCTGACAGCGCGACCGGCAAACAGGCCGCGAAGCGGGCCGAGGATGTGAAGAAGATCCAGGCCTCCACCGCCCGCGCTGCGGCCGAGCGTAAACAGCGCGAAGCAAGCGAGGCGGTTGCCTATGCCGATGCGCAAGAGGCCAAGATGACGGCAGCAGAGTCCGACACGCAGACACCCGCGATCGAGAAGGCACCGGCCAAGGCCGCGCCAACCAAGAAGGCATCCGCCAAGAATGTAGCACCGAAGACTGCCGCACCGAAGACTGCGGCACCGAAGACTGCGCCGGCCAAGAAGGCTCCTGCCAAAAAGGCACCGGCCAAGGCTCCTGCTAAAGCTGGGGCGGCAAAGGCTACACCAGCAAAGAAACCAGCGGCTCGAAAGC